>NZ_JBSFCI010000046.1:0-48120 GCF_053593375.1 Streptomyces sp. NPDC002309
GGGCACCACGGGCCCGGGCGCCCCGGTCCCGCCGGGCGGCCTCGCCCCGGCCGCGCCGACGGGCTGGCCCGGCACGACGACCTGGCCGGACGCGGCGGGCATGGGGCAGGTGGGCTGACGGTCATACGCGACCCGTGATCGTCAGGCCCTGAACAGCCGGAACCAAGCCGGTACGTCGACCTCGGCCCGGACGGTCTTTCCGGGCGCCGGACCCCGCTCCAGCACCTCCCATCGGTCGGCCAGCGCCTCGACGAGCACCAGGCCCCGCCCGGACTCGGCGTCAGGGTCCGCCGGCCTCACCTCACCGGGGCAGGGCCGCCTGGGCGCGGTACCCGTGTCCGTGACCTCGATCCGGACACTGCCGGGGACGAGCGAGAGCCGCAGTTCGAAGTCCCGCCCCGGCACCCTGCCATGGGTCACGGCGTTGGCGGCCAGCTCGGCGACGATCGACGCCACGGAGTCGAGGAGATCGGCTCCGTGCGGGACTTCCCAGGCGAGGAGCTGGTTCAGCGCGAAGTGCCGGGCGAGCCGGGCGCCTCGGGGCGTGGGGTTCAGCCGCTGGGTGAACACACGTACGGTCACCGGATTCTGCGGCGCGGAGGGTGCGGTCATGCGCCCAATCTGGCGGTCACGCAGCCCGGTTCACCAGGTCGGCGGCGCGTACGCCGTGCGAGCGTACGCGGTCACGAACTGGACAGTACTCATCACCGACCGTGACCCTGGTGGCCGGGAGGTGTGCCATGGGGCATGGTGCGAGCGGTGCCGGGCCGGGCGGCGAGCCCGAGGCGTCGGACAGCCTGCGGACGTTCGGGGCGGTCGTCCAGGCGTTACGGGAGCACGCGGGCTTGAGCCGGGAGGATTTCGGCGCCCGGGTGGGGTTGTCCAAACACACCGTGGCGTCCATCGAGCTGGGCCGGCGCATGCCGGATCCGGGATTCGCGGAACGCTCGGAGGACGTCCTGGGGAACACGGGGGCGCTGCGGAGGGCGGCACCGTGCGTGGCCCGGCAGCCGGGGCTGGCGGCGTGGTTCCGGCAGTGGGCGCGACTGGAGGGCGTGGCCGTCACGCTGTCCACGTACGAGTGCCGGTTGATTCCGGGACTGTTGCAGACGGAGGCGTATGCGCGGACGCTGTTCACCAACCAGTTGCCCCCTCTGGGCGACGAGCAGATCGAGGCGCAGTGGGCGGCGCGGGCCGAACGGCAGCGGCTGCTGCGGGAACGGCCGAACACCGCGTTCAGCTTCATTCTGGAGGAGCACCTCTTCCGCCGCCGGACCGGCGGGACGGAGGTCACCCGGCACCTCCTGGACCACCTGCTGGAGGTAGCCGAGTTGCGGAACGTCGAGGTGCAGATCATGCCGACGGAACAGGCGGACCATGCGGGGCTGGACGGTCCCATGCAGGTGCTGGAAACGCCGGAGAACAAGTGGTTCGCCTATTGCGAGGGGCAGCGGGGCGGCTCCTCATCTCTGACTCGAAGGAGGTGAGCGCCCTTCAGGGGCGCTATGCCAGGATGCGCTCACAGGCTCTCACTCTCAAGGACTCGACGAGCCTTCTGCATCTGATGCGAGGAGACCTATGAGCACCTCCGAACTGGCCTGGTTCAAGAGCAGCTACAGCAGCGGCGGCGACTGCGTCGAGGTCGCGTACGCCTGGCGCAAGTCCAGCTACAGCAGCGGCGGTTCCGGCGACTGCGTCGAGGTCGCCGCCTGCCCCGCCGCCGTCCACGTCCGCGACTCCAAGGACCGGCAGGGCCCCCAACTGACCGTCTCCCCCGCCGTGTGGGACAGCTTCCTCGGCCACCTCACGAAGTGACGGCCGCGGTCCCGGTGTGGCGGCCCCGGAAGGCCCAGTCCAGTGGCGTGAGGCCCGTGCCGCCGTCCTCGCGGAGGCAGGGATCCGCGTCATGGCGAGGAGTTCACGGACAAGTACGACGACGACGGATCCGTCGCCAAGAACATGGTCGTGGCCAAGCGACAGCAGCGGCGGTCTTCTCGACCCGTGCCGGCTGTATTTCACCGACATCGGACTGGCCCACAGCGCCTTCCCCGGAACGGTTGCGAGGAACTGACATGCGCCGAATCGTGCTCACACCGCTCCTCGCGGTGGCCTTGACCGGATGCTCGTTCATCGGTCAGGCCAGGCCGTGTGCCCAGGCCGACGCGGACTCGGCGGTCTCCGTCGTGTGGCGGCCGTCCGACTTCGGCGGCCAAGATGCGGCAACGGTCAAGCTGTGCGTGGACGACACCTGCAAGGAGCGGGCGTCAGGCGACCCCGACGACCCGTTCGGCTCGGTCTCGGTCCGCCTGCCCGACGACATCGGCGCGTCCACCGTGCCGGTGAAGCTCACCGTGACGTCCGCGAAGACCGGCGATCCGGTGGTCACGGACGGCACCCGGGCCAGGCTGACCGAGCAGCACCCCAACGGCACGTCCTGCCCGCCCACCGTCTGGACGGCGACCTTCCGTGCCGACCCCGGCAAGGGCCTGACCTCGCCGAAGGGTATGAAGCTCCAGTAGCAAGCCCCGCGCGCGGCGGACTCACGGCGGCCCAGGTCCGGGGCACCACGGGCCCGGGCGCCCCGGTCCCGCCGGGCGGCCTCGCCCCGGCCGCGCCGGCGGGCTGGCCCGGCGCGACGACCTGGCCGGACGCGGCGGGCATGGGACAGGTGGGCTGACGGCCGACCGTCCCCCGGCCGTGTGGGGACTCGCTCGGTCACATCACGAAGTGACCTTCGCTCCCCCGGCGCGGAGCGCCTCGGCGGTCTCGGGCCAAGGGCCGCGCAGGGCCCAGTCCAGTGGCGTGAGGCCCGTGCCGTCGTCCTCGCGGAGGTCGGGATCCGCGCCGTGGGCCAGGAGTTCGCGGACGACACCGGTGTGGCCCCAGCACGCGGCCGCGCACAGCGGCGTGCCCTCCGCGCCCACGCCCGCGCTCTCCGCGTCGGGATCGGCCCCGGCCCGCAGCAGGGTGCGCACCGCGTCGGTGGCGCCCTGCACGGAGGCCGCGTAGAGCGGGGTGGTGCCGTCGGTGCCCGGGGTGTCCGGATCGGCCCCCGCGCGCAACAGCGCCCCGACTTCGCTGTGTTCGCCGGACATCGCGGCACTCATGAGGCGTGCCGTCAGCTTCTTCCGTCGCCGTCTGTTCATCGCGGCCGAGGGTAGCCGCGTCGATCCCCCTCCCGGCTGTCCCTGGGTGAAGCGATGCAGAGTCGCTGCGAGTTGAAGCCCCCCGGCGGCGGGCCGCACGGTGGGTGGCGGATCGAGGAGCACCGCCCGGCTGAGGGGGCCACGCAGCATGTACGCACAGCGGATCGGCGACGAGGACCTGGCGGCGCGGTTCGCCGACGGGGACGAGGAGTGCCTGGCCGCGATGTACCGGCGGTTCGGGCCGCTCGTCCACGCGCTGGCCGGCCGTTCGCTCGCGGACCGGGGCGAGGCGGAGGACGTCACCCAGGCGGTGTTCCTGGCGGCGTGGCGCGGCCGGGCCGGCTTCGCCCCGGAGCGGGGCGCGCTGTCCGCGTGGCTGGTGGGCATCACGCGGCGCAAGGTGGCCGACGCGCTCGCCGCCCGGTACCGGCGGGCGGAACTCGCCGAGGTCGCCGGGTCGATGCTGGCCGGCCGGGCCGCGCGGGCGGCGGCCGGACCGGACGCGGCCATCGACCGGGTGCTGGTGGCGACCGAACTGGCGAAACTCTCCTCGCCGCAGCGCCATGTGCTGCGCCTGGCCTTCTACGACGACCTCTCCCAGGCCCAGATCGCGGACGTCACCGGCTGGCCCCTCGGCACGGTCAAGAGCCACGCCCGCCGGGGGCTGCACCGCCTCGCCCGCTGCCTGGGCGAGGAAGTGGGCGCGGCGAACGCGTGAACTCCGGCCGGCGATGCATCCAGGGGCGGGTCCGGCGCGGAAGCGCCAGCATCATGAGTACGCGACCCGGGCAGCGTCCCGGGGCCGGCACGGCCGCGAGGGAGCCTTGGTGCGGGACGCAGACGTAGTCGTCGTCGGTGGCGGCGCCGCGGGGCTGTCGCTGGCGCTGCGGCTGACCGCGCCCCCGATGCGGGTCCGCCGTCCCCTGACGGTCGCTCTGGTCGAGGCCCCGCCCGGCGCGTTGCGCCCCGCGCCCCGGACCTGGTGCTACTGGGAAGCGGACGGCGGCGAGTACGACGCAGCCGTCCGCGCCGACTGGGGCCGCCTGCGCGTCACCGGCCCGGACGGCGCGGCCGTGGTGCGCGATCCCGCCCCGCTGCGCTACAAGATGATCCGGTCTCCGGACTTCGAGCGATGGGCGGACGCGGAGCTGGCCCGCGCCGGATGCCTCCGGCACGAGGCGGTGGTCGAGGACGTGCGGGACGTTCCCGGCGGCGCCGAGGTGCGCGGCCGGGACGCCGGTGGCGGACCCGTGCGGCTGCGGGCCCGCTGGGTGTTCGACTCCCGCCCGCCCGGACGGCCGGGACCGGCCCGCACGACCCTGCTCCAGCACTTCCGCGGCTGGTTCGTCCGCGCCTCCCGCCCGGCCTTCGACCCGGCCGTCGCCGACCTGATGGACTTCCGCACCCCTCAGCCGCGGCACGGGCTCTCCTTCGGCTACGTCCTGCCGCTCGGGCCACGCGAGGCCCTGGTCGAGTACACGGAGTTCTCCGGCGCGGTCCTCGACGGCGACGCCTACGACCGTGCGCTCGGCCACTACGTCACCGAGGTGCTCGGCGCCGGCGACTTCGAGGTCACGGCGGTCGAGGAGGGCGTCATCGCGATGACCGACGCCCGGTTCCCGCGCCGTCGCGGCGGGTCCGTCTTCCCGATCGGCGTGGCGGGCGGAACGACCCGCCCGGCGACCGGCTACTCCTTCGCCGGCGCCCAGCGCCAGTCGCGGGCGATCGCGGCGGCGCTGGCCGAGGGCCGTACGCCGCTCGCCCCGGCGCCGCACGGGGCGCGGTCGCGCGCGATGGACGCCGTGCTGCTGCGTGCCCTGGACACCGGACGGGTCGACGGGGCCGCCCTGTTCACCGGGCTGTTCGGGAAGGTGCCGGCCTCGCGTCTGCTGCGCTTCCTGGACGGCCGCACCACTGTGCTGGAGGACCTCGCGGTCGGGCTGCGCACCCCGGCGCGGCCGATGCTGCGCACCGCCCTGGAACTGCCCTTCCTCCCCCGGCGTCCGGCCGCGCCGCGGTCCGCTCCCGCCGGGCGCCCGGCCCGGCCGTGAACGGGCCTCCACCGCCGGACCGCGACCCGCTCTCCACCGCCGTACCGAGGAGCACCCCATGTCACTCCTGCGCGACGCCGAACTCTCGGCCGCGTTCGACCACGCGGCACCGTCCTACGACTGGATGGTCGCCGCCAACCCCGGATACCACGGCCAACTGCGCCGGTCCGCCCGCCGACTGGCGCTGCCCGACGGCGGCGACGGCCTGCGCGTGCTCGATCTCGGCTGCGGCACCGGCGCCTCCACGGCCGCCCTGCTGGCCGCCGCGCCGCGCGCGCGGATCACCGCGGTGGACGCCTCGCCGGGCATGCTCGCGAAGGCGCGGGGCAAACGCTGGCCGGCCCGGGTCGAGTTCGTGCACGCCCCCGCCGAGGGGCTGGCCGCGGCCGGGGTCACCGGTCCGTTCGACGCGGTGTTCGCGGCGTACCTGCTGCGCAACGTCGCCGACCCGGACGGGGTCCTCGCGGGCGTACGGGATCTGCTCGTGCCGGGCGGGCGGCTCGCGGTGCACGAGTACAGCCTCAGCGGGCGGGCGGCGCACCGCGCGGTGTGGACCGCCGTGTGCAGGGGCCTGGTGCTGCCGGTGGCGCGGCGCACCGGGGACGACGCGCTGTACGCGCATCTGTGGCGCAGCGTCGTCTCGTTCGACACGGCGGACGCCTTCGCGGCGCGCCTGGGGCGGGCGGGGTTCGCGGATGTGCGGACGCTGCCGCTGACGGGCTGGCAGACCGGGATCACCCACACGTTCGTGGCGCGGGTCCCCGCCGCGGGTGGGGCACGAGAGGGACGGGCATGAGGAGGACGGGCTCCGTGGGCGACAGCTCCTTCGCGGGCGGCGGCCGTGGACGTGACCGCAGGGCACGCGTACTGACGGACCGCGGGGGCGTGCCGCGCCTGGAGGGCGTCGGGCCGTCCGTCGCCGTCGTGGGCGGCGGCATCGCGGGGCTCGCGGCGGCCACCGTCCTGACGGAGCGCGGGGTGCGGGTGACGCTGCTGGAGCGCGAGTCCGACCTCGGCGGGCGGCTGGCGGGGTGGCAGGTCCGGCTCGCCGACGGGTCGACGGCCACCATGACCCGCGGCTTCCACGCGTTCTTCCGGCAGTACTACAACCTGCGCGCACTGCTGCGGCGGACCGATCCGGGCCTGCACGGGCTGACCCCGCTGCCCGACTACCCGCTGCGCCACAGCTCGGGGCTGCTCGACAGCTTCGCCCGCGTTCCGCGCACTCCCCCGCTGAACGCCCTCGGGTTCGTGGCGCTGAGCCCGACGTTCGGCTGGCGGGACCTGACGACGATGGACGCGCGCTCCGCGCTCCCGCTGCTGGACGTCCGCGTACCGCGGGTCTACGAGCGGCTGGACGACGTCAGCGCGCAGGACTTCCTGACGCGGATCGGCTTCCCGGCGGCCGCCCGGCATCTCGCGTTCGAGGTGTTCTCGCGCAGCTTCTTCGCGGACCCGGGGCAGCTGTCGGCGGCGGAGCTGGCGCTGATGTTCCACATCTACTTCCTCGGCTCCAGCGAGGGCCTGTTGTTCGACGTGCCGCGCGAGCCGTTCCCGCAGGCACTGTGGGAGCCCCTCGGGGACTACCTCCAGGAACGCGGGGCGACGGTCCTGCTGTCCAGCCCGGTGGAGGCGGTGGCCCCCGGCCGGGACGGCACGGTGCGGGTCACCGTCGCCGGCCGGACGCGGTCCTACGACGCCGTGGTGCTGGCGACGGACGTGGCGGGTCTGCGGCAGGTCGCGGCGGCCTCGCCCGACCTGGTCGACCGGGCCTGGCGCACCGGCGTCGCCGGGCTGCGCACCGCCCCGCCGTTCCTGGTGTCCCGGCTCTGGCTGGACCGGCCGGTGCACCCGGACCGTCCTGCCTTCCTGGGCACCAGCGGCTACGCGGAACTGGACAACATCAGCGTCCTCGACCGCTGGGAGGGCGAGGCGCACCGCTGGGCGCTGCGCACCGGGGGCTCCGTGGTCGAGCTCCACGCCTACGCCGTCCCGCCGGGCGCCGACCGCAAGGACGTGCGGGAGCGGCTGGTGAGCCAGTTGCACCGGGTGTATCCGGAGACCCGCGACGCGGGGGTGGCCGACTCCCGTGACGAATGGCGGGAGGACTGCCCGCTGTTCGCGGTCGGCGGCTACGGGCGCCGCCCGCGGGTGCGGACGGCGGACCCGGCGGTCGTCGTGGCCGGCGACATGGTGGCCACCGGTCTTCCGGTCGCCCTGATGGAACGCGCCGCGACCAGCGGATTCCTGGCCGCCAACGTGCTGTTGCGCCGGTGGGGGGTCCGGGCGGAGCCGCTGCGGACAGTGCCGGACCGCGGCCGGTCGGCGCTCCTGCGCTCCTTGGCCGCGCTGCTGACGGACCGCTGAGCGGGCGGCCTTCCCGGGACCGCGGTCGCCGTCCCGGGAAGGCCGCTCCGCGACGCCCGCCGGCCGGGTGCTCCCCGGCGGGCGGCCGTCCGCCGGCGGTGGACCTACGGCTCGCGGGCGAGCCGGCCCGGCCACCACACCGGTGCCCCGATGTCCCGTACCAGGGCGGGCACCAGCAGGGACCGGACCACCAGGGTGTCCAGCAGGACTCCGAAGGCCACGATGAAGGCGATCTGCGCGAGGAAGGCCAGCGGGATGACACCGAGCGCGGCGAAGGTCGCCGCGAGCACGACGCCGGCGGAGGTGATGACGCCGCCCGTGGTGACGAGCCCGCGCAGGATGCCCTCGCGTACGCCGTGCCGCAGCGACTCCTCCCGTACCCGGGACATGAGGAAGATGTTGTAGTCCACGCCCAGGGCCACGAGGAACACGAAGCCGTACAGCGGCACGGAGGCGTCCGTGCCGGTGAAGCCGAAGACGTGCGTGAACACCAGGGACGAGACCCCCAGGGTGGCGAGGAAGTTGAGCCCCACGGTCGCCACCAGCAGGGCGGGGGCGAGCAGGGACCTCAGCAGTCCGACGAGGATCACGAAGATCACCGCGAGGACGACGGGCACGATGAGGGCGCGGTCCCGTTCGGCCGTGCGCAGCGTGTCGTACTGCTGGGCCGTGTAGCCGCCCACCAGCGCGTCCGCGTCCGGCACGGCCCGCAGCGCGGTGCGCAGGCGCGCGACGGTGTCCTTGGCGTCGTCGGTGTCGGCGGCGGCCTTCAGGGTGACGTCGACGCGGGCCCGGCCGTCGACCACGAACGGATCGCCCCCCGGCCGTCCGGAGCGTGTCACGGGCGCCGCCTGCGCGACCCCCTCGGTGGTCCGGGCCGCGGCGAGCACCCGGTCCAGCCGTGCGGCGTCGGCGACGACCACCGTGGGGTTGCCGGCCCCTCCGGGGAAGTGCTCGCCGAGGGTGCGCTGGGCGGCGACGGACGGGGCGTCGTCCACGAAGATCTCGTCCAGCGGGACGCCCTGGGAGGTGAGGGTCGGCGCCAGGGCGGCGCAGGCGAGGAGCGCGGCCAGCGCGATCGCCCAGACCCTGCGCGGCGCGCGGTCCACGAGGTCGGCGATCCGGCGCCACAGGCCCGTCGCGGCGCCCTCCGCCCCGCCGCGGCGGGGCTTGGCCGGCCAGTACGCGGCACGGCCCAGCAGGACGAGCGCGGCGGGCAGGAAGGTGAGCGCGCTGAGGGCGGCGCACGCGATGCCGATGGCCCCCACCGGTCCGAGTGCCCGATTGTTCGTCAGATCGCTGAGGAGCAGGGCGAGCAGGCCGAGCGCCACGGTCGCGGCGCTGGCGACGACGGCGCCCCAGGACTGCCGCAGCGCGGCCCGCACGGCGGCGAAGCGGTCCTCGCCCAGGGCGAGTTCCTCCCGGAAGCGGGCGGTGATCAGCAGGGCGTAGTCGGTGGCCGCGCCGATCACCAGGATGGAGAGGATGCCCTGGACCTGGCCGTCGACGCGCACGACGCCGGCGTCGGCGAGCGCGTACACGACGGCGCAGGCGAGGCCGAGGGAGAAGACCGAGCCGAGTATCACCACGAAGGGCAGGAGCACGCTGCGGTAGACCAGCAGGAGGATGACCAGGACGGTGATCAGCGCGACCAGGAGCAGCAACCCGTCGATCCCCGCGAAGGCGCCGGAGAGGTCCGCCTGCGTGGCGGCGGGCCCGGCCAGGGCCACCGTGGTCCCCGGCACCCGCTCGGCGGCCCGCCTGACCCGGTCCAGTGCGGCGGGCAGTTCCTCGCCGAGGTCGGGGCGGATCTGTACGACGCCCTGGAGCGCGGCGCCGTCGGGCGAGACCAGCGCCGGCGAGGGCGTCCCCGTCACACCGGGCGTGCCGGCGAGCGAGGCGAGGGCCCGGCCGGCCGCCTGCCGGGCGCCGGCCGCCTCGCCGTCGGTGGTCCACACGACGATCGCGGGCAGCGTCTCCGCCTGCCGGAAGGCGCGCTGCTCCTCGACGACCTCGGTGGACTCGGCGCTGCGCGGCAGGAAGGCCGCCTGGTCGTTGGTGGCGACCTCGCCGAGCCTTCCGGCGAAGGGGCCGAGCGCGCCGCCGATGCCGAGCCAGGCGATCAGCAGGAGGACGGGGACGAGCCGGCGTGCTCGTCGGGGTGTGACGGACATGGTTCTCCAGCGTCGAGGGTGACGGTCCGGAAAAGTAACTCAACGAAAAAGAATCTCAATCATTGAGTTATTTTTCCCCGCCGTGATCGTAGGGGACGTCCTTCCTTCCCGGTACGGGGCCCCTCGGACGCGCCCCGGTCCGCTCAGTCGCGGACGACGGCCAGTTCGTCGTTGAGGACGGCGAGGAAGCGGTTCACGACGGCCAGTTCCCCGTCGGTGAAGTGCTCCATGGCCGAGAGGGTCGCGTCCGCCAGGGGACGGAAGTGCGTGCGGGCGGCCTCCCGGGCGTCCTCCACGTAGTGGAGATGCACGACGCGGCGATCGGCGCTCTCCCGGACCCGGCGGATGTGCCCGGCGCGCTCCAGCCGGTCCACGCACGCCGTCACCGCGCCGGAGGTCAGTCCGAGGCTCGCGCGCAGCCGGCCCGGGGTCATCGGCTCCTCGGCGTCCAGGATCGCGGCCAGTGCCTGGACGTCCGTGGCGTGCAGCCCCCGCTCCCCCGCGAAGCGGTGGACCACCTGGCCGATCTCGCCGTGCAACCTGCGCAGGCTCCTCGCGAGCGCGAGCAGGTCGGCGTCCCGGCCGTCGCCAGGGCCCCGGCGCCCGGACACCTCGTCGGTCCCGTCCGCCCCGCTGTGCTGCACGTCTGCTCCGGCCACCTGATCAGCCTAGGCGAAGCCTCACCGCATCCGAGCGGGCCGCCCGCGGGGAAGGTATCCGGAATGGGCCGACACGGAGGAACGACCATGGACGAGGACGCCGCCACCCGACCGGGGCCACACTGCCTGGTCACCGGTGCCACGGGCTACATCGGTGGGCGACTCGTCCCGGAACTGCTGGACGCCGGGCACCGGGTGCGCTGTCTGACCCGGTCGCCGGACAAACTGCGCGACCACACCTGGGCCGACGAGGTCGAGGTGGCGCGCGGCGACGTCACCGACGCCGCGTCGGCCGCCGAGGCCCTGCGCGGGATCGACGTCGCCTACTACCTCGTCCACTCGCTGGGCACGGGCCGTGATTTCGAGGAGACCGACCGGCGGGGCGCACGGGTGTTCGCGGAGCAGGCCCGGGCCGCCGGGGTGCGCCGCGTCGTCTATCTGGGCGGTCTGACCCCGGCGGGCGTCCCCGACGGCGAACTGTCGCCGCATCTGCGCTCCCGTGACGAGGTCGGGCGCATCCTGCTCGCCTCGGGCGTGCCGACGACGGTGCTGCGGGCCGCCGTCATCATCGGCTCGGGCTCGGCCTCCTTCGAGATGCTGCGCTACCTCACCGAGCGGCTGCCCGTGATGGTCACCCCCAGCTGGGTGCGCACCCGGCTCCAGCCGATCGCGGTGCGGGACGTGCTGCGGCTGCTGGTGGGCAGCGCCTCCATGCCGGCCTCGGTGAACCGCGCCTTCGACATCGGCGGCCCGGAGATCCTGACGTACCGCGACATGATGCTGCGCTACGCGGCCGTCGCGGCCCTGCCCCGCCGGCTCATCTTCCCGGTGCCGGTGCTCACCCCGCGGCTGTCCAGCCTCTGGGTCGGACTGGTGACTCCCGTGCCGCCGTCCATCGCGCGCCCGCTGACCGAGTCCCTGCGCCACGAGGTCGTCTGCCGCGAGCACGACATCGCCGGGTACGTACCCGACCCGCCCGGCGGGCCGATCGGCTTCGACCGGGCGGTACGGCTCGCCCTCCAGCGTGTCCGGGACGCCCGGGTCACCACGCGCTGGTCGTCCTCGGCGCTGCCCGGCGCGCCCAGCGACCCGCTGCCCACGGACCCCGACTGGGCGGGCGGCAGCCTGTACGCGGACCATCGGGCGGTGTCCGTGAGGGCCTCGCGCGAGGCCCTGTGGCGGGTCATCGAGGGCGTCGGCGGGGAGAACGGCTGGTACTCGCTGCCGGTGGCCTGGTCGGTGCGGGGGTGGATGGACCGGCTGGTCGGCGGGGCGGGGCTGCGCCGCGGGCGCCGCGACGCGAACCGGCTGCGGGTGGGGGACGCCGTCGACTTCTGGCGCGTCGAGGACGTCGAGCCGGGGCACCTGCTGCGGCTGCGGGCGGAGATGCGCCTTCCGGGACTGGCCTGGCTGGAGCTGTACGCCGAGCCGCTCGGCCCCGGCCGGGCCCGCTACCGCCAGCGCGCGCTCTTCCACCCGCACGGGCTGCTGGGGCACCTGTACTGGTGGAGCGTCTCGCCCTTCCACGCGGCCGTCTTCGGCGGCATGGCCCGCAACATCGCCCGCGCGGCGGCGAACGCCCCGGCCGCGCCGGGCGAACCGGCCCCACGAACGGCACCCGCCCGGGGCGGTGGGCCCCGGTGACGCACGCCGACGGCCCCTGCCCGGCGGCACGAACCCTCATCCCAGGAGCACGCCCATGAACGTGTCCGTCGTCCTGTTCACCGCGGACCTGCGGCTGCACGACCACCCGCCGCTGCGCGCCGCCCTCGACGGGTCCCGTCAGGTGGTGCCCCTGTTCGTGTACGACCGGGGCGTCGCGGACGCCGGGTTCGCCGTGCCGAACCGGCTGGCGTTCCTCGCCGACTGCCTGGGCGACCTGGACGCCGGTCTGCGGTCCCGGGGCGGGCGACTGGTGGTGCGCTCCGGCGACGTGGTGCGCGAGGTGTGCAAGGTCGCCGCCGAGGCCGACGCCGACGAGGTGCACATGGCGTCCGACGTCAGCGCCTACGCCCACCGGCGTGAGGAGCGCCTGCGGGCCGCGCTGGAGGCGGACGGCCGGCGACTGCACGTGCACGACACGGTCACGACCGCCGTGGCGGCCGGCGCGGTCACCCCGGCCGGCTCGGACCACTTCGCGGTCTTCACGCCGTACTTCCGCCGCTGGTCGGACGAGAGGCTGCGCGGACCGCTCGACGCGCCGCGCTCGGTCGGCGTCCCCGAAGGGATCGGCTCCGAGCCGCTGCCCTCCCGCCGCGCGGTCGCCGGGGTCTCCCCGGGACTGGCGCACGGCGGTGAGACGGAGGGCCGCAAGCGGCTGGCGACCTGGCTGCACGGGGCCGTCCGCGACTACGGGGAACGCCACGACGACCTGGCCGGCGACGCCACCTCCCGGCTCTCGCCGCACCTGCACTTCGGCACCCTCTCCCCCGTCGAGACCGTCCACCGGGCCCGCAAGGCGGGCGGCGCCGGGGCCGACGCCTTCGTACGGCAGCTCGCCTGGCGGGACTTCCACCGCCAGGTCCTGGCCGCCCGGCCCGACGCGGCCGGCGCCGACTACCGCGACCGCGGCGACCGCCGGCGCGACGCCGACGAGGCCCGCGACGACATCGACGCCTGGCGCGAGGGCCGTACCGGCTACCCCGTCGTCGACGCCGCGATGCGCCAGCTGAGCCACGAGGGCTGGATGCACAACCGCGGCCGGCTCCTGACGGCGTCTTTCCTGGCCAAGACGCTCTACGTCGACTGGCGGATCGGCGCCGAACACTTCCTGTCCCTGCTGGTCGACGGGGACCTCGCCAACAACCAGCTCAACTGGCAGTGGGTGGCCGGGACGGGCACCGACACCCGGCCCAACCGGGTCCTCAACCCCGTCGTCCAGGCCCGGCGCCACGACCCCGACGGTGCGTACGTACGGCGCTGGGTGCCCGAACTGGAGGGTGTCGAGGGCCCCGCCGTGCACGAGCCCTGGAAGCTGAAGGGTCCCGAACGCGCCGCGCTCGACTACCCGGAGCCGCTGATCGACCTCTCCGAGGGGCTCGCCCGCTTCCAGCGGGCCCGCGAACGCGGCTGAGACGCGGGGGACGAGCGGGGCCCGCGCGCCGACGTACCCCATTGGCGCATCCGTTACGGCGGCCCGCGCGGAAGGCATGGACACAGTGCCGCGCCAACGAACGGCATGGACACAGTGCCGCGCCAACGAGGAGAGGACCCCGGCATGCGTGCCAGCCATCCCATGGACCACCGTGCCGACACGGCGGGTCCCGGCGCCCGGACCCCGGCGGGCCGGGGCGAACCGCATGAGCCGTGCGGGGCGGACGGGTCCGGGCCGGCCGCCGTGGACCGTGACGTCCCCGCCGCCGTCGGCCGGGTGCTGGGGCAGGTCCTGGCCGGGCACCTCACCCGCGCCCGCGCCCTGGACCCGCTGTTCGCGGGCGACGTCGCCGACCGGGTCGCCCGCTTCACGCTCGACGGCGGCAAGCGGCTGCGCTCCCGGATCGTGTGGTGGACGATGCGCGCCTGCGGCGGGCGCGACGACGTCGCCGCGCGGGCGGCGCTGCGGACCGGGGCCGCCCTGGAACTGATCCAGACCTGCGCGCTGGCCCATGACGACCTGATGGACGGCGCGCGCACCCGTCGCGGACGGCCCGCCCTGCACACCTCCGTCGCCGCCCAGTACCGGCCGTCCGCGCCGGACGGCCGGGCCGAACGGCTCGGCGAGGCCGCCGCCCTACTCGCCGGGGACCTGGCCCTCGCCTGGGCGGACGATCTGGTCGCCGACACCGTGCTGCCCGAGCACGCGTCCGGCCGGGTGCGCGAACTGTGGCGGGACATGCGCACCGAGATGGTTGCCGGGCAGTATCTGGACGTCCAGGGACAGGCCACCCGCTCGCACTCCGTGCCGCAGGCCGTCCGGGCCGCCACCCTCAAGAGCGCCCTGTACTCGGTCGAACGACCGATGGCCCTGGGCGCCGCGCTCGCGGGCGCCGACCCGGCCACGACCGCCGTGCTGTGCGCCGCCGGACGCTGCGCCGGCCTCGCGTTCCAGTTGCGCGACGACATCGACGACCTGTTCACCGACCCGGACCGCACCGGGAAGCCCCCGGGCGGCGACCTGCGCAACGGCAAGCCCACCTATCTCTTCACCGTCGCCCGCGCGGGGGCCGAGGCCACCGGTGACCTCGGTGCCCTCGCGGTGCTGGACGGGGCGCACGGCCGGGCCGACCTGCCGGAGTCCGCGCTCGAACCGGTGCGGCGGGTCCTCGTCGCCACGGGGGCGCTGAGGGCCGTGGAGGACAGGATCGGGAGGCTGGCCCGGTGCGCCGTCGGGCAGTTGAGGAGTGCCTGGCTCGACCCGGCGGGCGGCACCGAGCTGGAGCGGCTGCTGCTCCGCGTGGCGGGCCTGCCCACGACAGGCCCGGCCGCCGGGCCGCGCCCGACCGCGACCGCCACCGGCGCCGAGACCGTCGCGGGGACCGCCACCGCCACCGCCGCCGAGACCGTCGCCGGGACCGAGAAGGCCGTCCGATGACCCGCACCGTGCCGGGGCGCACCGACCACGTCGTCGTCGTGGGCGCCGGTCTGTCCGGCCTGTCGGCCGCCCTGCACCTGCTCGGCGCCGGGCGCCGGGTGACCGTCGTCGAGCGCGACGCGCTGCCGGGCGGACGCGCCGGGCGCCTGACGCGCGCGGGCTACCGCATCGACACCGGGCCCACCGTGCTGACGATGCCTCACCTGGCGGACGAGGCCTTCGCCGCAGTCGGGGAGCGCCTCGCCGACCGGGTCGAGCTGATCGCGCTGCGGCCCGCCTACCGCGCGTGCTTCGCCGACGGCAGCGCGCTGGACGTGCACACGGACGGCCCGGCGATGGAGGCCGAGGTCGAACGCTTCGCGGGCGCCGCCGAGGCGGCCGGGTACCGCCGGCTGCGCCTCTGGCTGGAGCGGGTCTACCGGGCCCAGATGCGGAGCTTCATCGACCGCAACTTCGACTCGCCCTTCGCACTGGTCACCCGGGACCTGGCCCGCCTCGCCGCACTGGGCGGCTTCGGCAGGCTGGAGCCCGCCATCGGCCGTCATCTGCGCGACGAACGGCTGCGCCGGGTCTTCTCCTTCCAGGCGCTGTACGCCGGTGTCCCGCCCCGGCGCGCGCTCGCCGCGTACGCGGTGATCGCCTACATGGACACCGTCGCCGGTGTGTACTTCCCGCGCGGCGGGATGCACGCCCTGCCGCAGGCCATGGCCGACGCGGCGGCCGCGGCGGGCGCCGAGTTCCGGCACGGCCAGGAGGTCCTCCGGCTGGAGCGGCGCGGCAGCCGGGTGACCGCGGTGGTGACCGCCGACGACCGCATCCCCTGCGACGCGGTCGTCCTCACCCCCGACCTGCCCGTGGCCTACCGGCTGCTGGGGCGGACGCCCCGGCGCCCGGTGCGGCTGACCCACGCGCCGTCGGCCGTCGTCCTGCACGCGGGTACCGACCGCACCTGGCCCCAGCTCGCCCACCACACCCTGTCCTTCGGGGCGCGGTGGCACGGCACCTTCGACGAACTCACCCGCACCGGCAGTCTGATGTCGGACCCGTCCCTGCTGATCACCCGCCCCACCGCCACGGACCCGGATCTCGCCCCGCCCGGCCGCCATCTCCACTACGTCCTCGCCCCGTGCCCCAACACCGACATCGGGCCGGGCGCGGCCGACTGGCGGGACCTGGCTCCCCGTTATCGCGACCGGCTCCTGACCGAGCTCGAACGCCGGGGGCTGACCGGTCTGGCCGCCGCCGTCGAGGAGGAGTGCGTCGTCACGCCCGCCGACTGGCAGGCGCAGGGACACGCGGCGGGCACGCCGTTCTCGGCGGCCCACACCTTCCGCCAGACCGGCCCCTTCCGGCCCCGCAACCTCGTGCGCGGCACGGACAACGCCGTCCTCGCGGGCTGCGGCACCACCCCCGGCGTGGGCGTCCCCACGGTGCTGCTGTCCGGCAAGCTCGCCGCGGCCCGCGTCACCGGCGGCCCGGCCCCGGCCCCCCGCGCCCGCCCCCGCCCGGGCACCGACCGTCAGGCAACCGAAGGGATCCCGTCATGACGGGCCGAGAACTCGACGCGGCGGGCATCGCCGACCCGGACCTGCGCGCGGCCTACGCCCACTGCCGCACCCTCAACGCCCGCCACGGGAAGACGTACTTCCTGGCCACCCGGCTGCTGCCGGTCGAGCGCCGGCCCGCCGTGCACGCCCTGTACGGCTTCGCCCGCTGGGCGGACGACATCGTGGACTCCCTCGGCACCGACGACACGCGCGAGGACCGGGCGCGGCGGCTCGCGCTGCTGCGGGGCCGGCTGGAGCGCGGGCTCCGGGAGGGCCGCAGCACCGAGCGGGTCGTCCACGCCCTCGCGGACACCGCCCGCCGCCACGCCATCGACCACGGTCACTTCACGGACTTCATGGTCTCCATGCGCAGCGACCTGGACGTCACCGACTACGCCACCTACGCCGACCTGCGCGGCTACATGCACGGCTCGGCCGCCGTGATCGGGCTCCAGATGCTGCCGGTGCTCGGCACCGTGGTGCCGCGCGCCGAGGCCGCCCCGCACGCGGCGGCCCTCGGCGTCGCCTTCCAGCTCACCAACTTCCTCCGGGACGTCGGCGAGGACCTCGACCGCGGTCGGGTCTACCTCCCCGCCGATCTGCTCGCCGCGCACGGCGCCGACCGCGAACTGCTGCTCTGGAGCCGCCGCACCGGCCGCCGGGACCGGCGGATCACGGACGCGCTGCGGGCCGCCGAGGACCTCACCCGCGGCGTCTACCGCGAGGCCGCGCCGGGCATCGGCATGCTCGAACCGGCGTCCCGCCCCTGCGTCCGCACCGCGTTCGTCCTCTACGGCGGCATCCTCGACGCCATCGCCGAGAGCGGGTACGCGGTCGTCCACCGGCGTGCGGTGGTGCCGCTGCGGCGGCGGCTGACCGTGGCCGGCGACGGACTCGTCCGCGTGCTGCGGGCCCGGGTGGCGGCGGGCGCCACCGCTTCGAGGCCGCCCGCGGGCGCGCGGGTTCCGGCCGCCACGGGTTCCGAGGAGGCCCGGTGACCGCCGGCCGCCGGGGCAGGTTCCCGCTGCGGCTGCGCAGGAACCCGGTGGCCTGGACCCGCCAGCGGCCCACCTGGCGTGAGGCGCGCCCCGCCGTGATCGCCGGCGCGCTGAAGCGGGCGCAGGCGCGGCCGTCCGGCAACTGGTACGTCGTCGGATCCACCGCCGGCCTCCTCCGTGACCGGCCGCTCGCCCGGACCGTGGCGGGGCGGGAGGTGGTCGTGTGGCGCGACCGCGCCGGGCGGCCGGTGGCCGGGCCGGGCAGTTGCCCGCACCTCGGGGCGCCGCTGGGCGACAGTCCGGTGCGCTGCGGCACCCTCGTCTGCCACTGGCACGGCCTGGCGCTGGACGGCGGGCCGACGGCGGGCTGGGAGCCCCTGCCCGCCCACGACGACGGTGTGCTGGTCTGGGTCCGGCTGGACGACGTCGGCGGCGAGACGCCGCGCGATGCCCCGGTCGTGCCCGTGCGGCCCGCGCTGTCCGGCGCCCTGTACGCCGTCTACACGGGGATCGGCGTGTGCGAGCCCGAGGACGTGGTCGCCAACCGCCTCGACCCGTGGCACGGCGCCTGGTACCACCCGTACTCGTTCGTGGACCTCACCGTCCTCGACGTCCCCGGCCCGGACGGCGGGGGCGCCGACGGCGACGGTTTCGCCGTCGACGTGTCGTTCAAGGTCGCCGGGCGGCTGGTGGTGCCGGTGCGGGCGGTGTTCACCGCACCGGAGCCGCGCACCGTCGTGATGCGCATCGTCGAGGGCGAGGGCGAGGGATCGGTCGTCGAGACCCATGCCACGCCGCTCGGCCCGGACGACCGGGGCAGGCCGCGCACCGCCGTGACCGAGGCGGTCGTGGCCGCCTCCGACCGCCGCGGCTTCACCGTGGCCCGCGCCCTCGCGCCCGCGCTGCGTCCCCTGGTGCGCGCCGCCGCCGGGCGCCTGTGGCGCGACGACCTGGCCTATGCCGAGCGCCGGTGGCTTCTGCGTTCATCCGGCCGTTTCCCCGGCTGACCCGGCGTCACCACCGTAGAGTTCGCGCATGGCACGGGAGAGGGAGCCGGACTCCCCAGTGGGTCTGACGACCGGCGCCCTGGCCCGGCGGCTCGGCGTCTCGCCGACGACCCTGCGCTCGTGGGACCGCCGGTACGGGGTCGGCACGGACGTGCGGACCGAGGGGCGGCACCGGCGCTGGTCGGCGCAGGACGTGGCGGTGCTGGAGGCGATGTGCCGGCTGACGTCCGCGGGGGTACCGCCCGCGGAGGCGGCCCGTGCCGCGCGCGCCGGCGCCGACGTGTCCGCGACGGTGGGGGACGGCCCCGACGGCGACGGGCCGCACCTGGACGGCGCGGACGGTGACGGCCGCTCCCACGCCGCCGGTGCCCTCCCGCTGGGCGACGTGCGTCAGGAGTGCCGCGGCCTCGCCCGGGCCGCGGTCCGGCTGGACGCCCCGGCGGTGGACGACCTGCTGACCTCCGCCGTCGGCCGGCACGGCGTCGTCGGCGCCTGGCACGACGTCATGATGCCGGTGCTGCACGCCGTGGGCCGCAAGTGGGAGACGTCGGGCGACCGTTACGTCGAGGTCGAGCACCTGCTGTCCTGGCACGTCTCGACCACGCTTCGCCGGTCCACCCGGCGGATGGACCCGCCCGCCCCGCCGCCGGAACCCGCCCTCGCGACGGCCCGCGGTCCGGTCGTCCTGGCCTGCGTCCCCGGGGAGCAGCACACGCTCGCCCTCGAAGCGCTCACCGCGGCACTGAGCGAGCGCGGCCTGCCCACCCGGATGTTCGGCGCGGCCGTGCCGGCGGAGGCGCTCGCCGCGGCGGTACGCCGGCTCGGCCCCGCCGTGGTCGTCCTGTGGGCGCAGTCCCGCTCCACGGCGAGCACGGCCCTGGCGGCGCACCTCGCCGGCGCCCGCTGGGGTGCCCGGGGCGCCCGTCGCCGTCCGCTGGTCGTGCTGGGCGGCACCGGATGGGCCGGCCCCGCGCCGTCGGGGATGCCCAGGCCGGGCGGTCTGGTCGAGGCGCTGGAACTGGTGTCGGGCGTGTACTAGGTGTATTGCCTCGTGAGGTTGGGGACGCGGGCCCCGGGGGGTTCAGGTGGGGTTCTCCCAGGACGCCGGTTCCGCGGCCAGTTCGCGTACCGGCGCCGGCAGCGCGTTCGCCGCGATGTCCGCGACGGTGACCCCTTCGAGGATCTTCCGTACGTTCGCCCGCAGCGCGATCCACAGCGGCAGCAGCGGCTCCGCCGAGCCCTGGTAGGCCAGCCCGGTGGGGCGTTCGCCGCGCACCGACACGATGGGGCCGTCGACGGTCCGGATGATGTCGGCGACCGTGATCGCGGACGCCTCGCGCGCCAGCCGGTACCCGCCGCTCCCGCCGCGCCGGCTGTCGACGATCCCGCCGCGCCGCAGATCGCCGAGGATGCCCTCCAGGAACTTGTGCGGGATCTCCTGCGCGGCGGCGATGGCCTCCGCCTTCACCGGTTCGCCGGCCTGCCGTACGGCCAGTTCGAGTACCGCCCGTACCGCGTAGTCCGCCCGTGCAGAGATCCTCATACGGCCATTGTGGGCCGAGACGGTGGGACGACCGAAATCCGGCCGGATCCCCGATGATCGTTTCCGATCGAACTACGGTCGCGCGACCGCATGACGCGGACACATCCGGCCGCGTAGTCTCGAACCGGTCGCCGATCGGTGCTGAGGGGGTGCGATGGATCTCGCTGTGCTACGGCGCCGGCGGCGCGGCTCGGCCATGCGCGCGCTCGTCGCCGAGCTCGCCACCGCCCTGCGCACCCGCCCCCGTCCGCCCGTCGGCACGCGGGAACTGTGCCGGGCCCTGTGCGAGGCGATGAGCGCGCTGCGCGGCGGACGCCCGGTCGAGTTGCGCTTCGAGCGGTTCCCCGACGAGATCGAAGTGACCGGTCTGTGGGTGGAGTTCGAGGACTTCGACCTCGTCATCGTCGAGGAACGCGCGGAGGCGGTTCAGCAACTGGTGATTCTCGGCCACGAGTTGTGGCACATGCACTCCGGACACGGCCATCGGCACGTCGTCGGGACGGCCGCGGCGCGCGCCCTCGCGGACCGCTCCGGCCGGCAGGGCACCGCGCTCGCCGTCGCCGCCCGCAACGGATCGCGCCGGCGGGAGGAGGCCGAGGCCGACGAGTTCGGCCACCGCCTCGCCACGCTGTTCCGCCCGCTCGCCGGCGGCGAGGGCGGCGGGGCCGGAGCGCTCGGTCCCGTTCAGCGTTCCATGGGCTACCGCGGACGAAGGGGTGCTGAGCGTTGACGAACGGCCACGGCCTCACCGCCACCGTCGCCGGTGGTCTCCTCGGCGAGGTGCACATCACCTTCTGGCTGCCGACCCTCGTCCTGACCGCGGCCCTGGCGATCAAACTCCCCAGCATCATCAAGATGTGGCGGGATCCGCTGCTGCGGGCCGTCGGCGGTCTGCTGCTCTTCGCCTGCGCCGTGTTCGTGTTCGCGGCCCCGAAGACCATCGCCTGGACGAACCGGGTGACCGGGGTGCCCAACATCTCCGCGCCCTGGGTGTACTCCCTGCTCACCGCGCTCTGCGCGTCCTGGCTGCTGCTGATCATCGCCTGGCGCAACGGCCTGACGGACCGCGCCAACCGCACGCGCCGCGCGGTCCGTGTGGTCGTCGCCGTCTACGCCGGTGTGATCGTCTCCCTGTGGGTGCTCTTCTGGCTGGCCGACGCGCCCGTGGAACGCCTGCGCGACCTGGACACGTACTACGCCACCACGCCGTTCATGCGCGAGCAGATCATGCTCTACCTGACGGCGCACACCGTGGCCTGCACGATCACGGCGCGGCTGATCTGGAACTGGATCCGCACCGACGGCCTCGACGCCTGGCTGCGCTGGGGGCTGCGCCTGCTGGGTGTCGGCTACGCGACCAACCTGTTCTTCGACGCGTCCAAGCTCACCGCCATCGTGGCCCGCTGGACCGGCCACGACCTGGACTGGCTGAGCACTGACGTGGCGCCGGTGGCCGCCTGTGTCTCCGCCACCCTGGTCGCGGTCGGCTTCATCGTCCCGCACGCCGGCCAGTACCTCCAGGAGCACTGGCGTGTCCGGGCCCGCCACCGGCGACTGCGCCCGCTGAGCCTGCTGGTGCGTCCTGTCACCGACGCCCGCGAGCCCTTCGCCCCGCACGCCCCCGCCGAACTGCGCCTGATCCGCCGTGAGACGTTCATCCGGGACGCGCTGCTCCAGCTCTCCCGCCATCTCGACGAGGAGCTGCGCACCCGGGCCTACGAGGCCGCCCTGGAATTCGGCTTCGAGCGCGGCCGGGCGCAGGCCCTCGCCGCCGCCGTGACGATCCAGGACGCCGTGGCCGCCCGGGAACGGGCCCGGGACCGGGTCCAGGAACGGGACCAGGACCAGGACCGGGGCACCGCGCCCTCCGAGCCGGACAACACCTATCTCCTGCGGGAGATCCACGCCGTGTCCCAGGCACTTCGCAGTTCCGACGAGATCAAGGCGGTCCGCGCCCGCGCCGCCGCCCCGGCAGAGAGTGTGTCCGCGCATGACTGAACCGTCCCTCCCCGCCAGAACCGCCGTCGTCCTGGGCGGATCCCACGCAGGCATGCTCGCGGCGCGCGCACTGGCGGAGTTCGCCGACCGGGTCGTCGTGGTGGAGCGTGACGTGCTGCCCGAGGGGCCGGCTCCCCGCAAGGGCCTGCCTCAGGCACGCCACGCCCACATGCTGTGGTCGGGCGGCGCGCGGGCGGTGGAGGATCTCGTGCCGGGCGTCACCGAGGCGCTGCGCGAGGCCGGGGCGCGCCGGCTGCCCGTCACGACGGACATGGTCGCGCTGTCGCGCAGGGGCTGGTTCCGCCGCTGGCCCGAGTCCCACCACGTGATCCTGGCCGGCCGGGACCTGCTGGACGCGACGATCCGGGCGCAGGTCCTCGCGGACCCCCGGATCGAGGTCCTGCACGACACGGAGGCGCTGGGACTGGAGGGCACCGCGGCGGCCGTCACCGGGGTCCGCGTGCGGGGACGCGAGGACGGTGACGAGCGGGTCCTCGGGGCGGGCACCGTCGTCGACGCCACCGGGCGCGGCTCCGCGTCGGCGCGCTGGCTGACGGACCTGGGCCTGCCCGCGGCACCGCACCGCAAGGTCGACCCCGGTCTGGCGTACGCCAGCCGGCTCTACCTCGCCCCCGAGGACGCCCGAGGCGGCTTCCCGGTCGTCAACGTGCAGTCCGACCCGCGGGACGGCGGGCCGGGCCGGGCGGGCTTCCTGCTGCCCATCGAGGACGGCCGGTGGATCGTCACCCTGTCCGGCACCCGTGGCGGCGAACCCTCGCCCACCGCCGGGGACTTCGAGCGTTTCGCCCGCGAGGACCTGCGCCACCCGCTCGTCGGCGATCTGCTGGAGCGGGCCGAGCCGCTGTCCGAGGTGTCGTTCACCCGGGCCACCGTCAACCGCCGCCACTACTATGAGCAGATGCCGGCCTGGCCGGAGAACTTCACCGTCCTCGGCGACGCGCTCGCCTCCTTCAACCCGGTCTACGGTCACGGGCTCGCGGCCGCCGCGCAGAGCGCGCTGATCCTGCGCGACCTGACGCGGCGCCACGGCTGGGCGGCGCCGGGTCTCTCCCGGCGGGTCCAGAAGGCGCTGGCCCGGCCGGTCGGCTCCGCGTGGGACCTGGCCATCGGCCAGGACGTGTTCTACCCGGGCGCCACCTCCGACGGCCCCACGCTCCGGGACCGGTTCGTGGCCGCGTACGTCGACCGCCTCATGTACACGGCCACCGGCAACGGCCGCATCGCCCGCCGGGTGACCGACGTGACCTCGCTGGAGCGGCGCTCGGAGGTGCTGCTGACCCCGTCCGTCCTCCTGGCGGCGGCGCTGGGACCGCTGAGGCCGTCGCTCGCGGGCCCTCCGCTGACCAGTGAGGAACGGAAGGCCGCGGGCCTGGACTAGGCGCGACCGGTGCCGCGTCGGACGGCCGGCTCCTGGCCGGTCGCGTTCCTCGCGTAGGCGGCGGAGCGCTGCTCCCCTTCTGGTGTGGTGGTCATGACCACAGCCTCACAGAAGCGCCCGCTCCCACCCAGGAGTTCAGGTACCCGCGCGGGGCGGCCCGTGTCCCGGGCCGCCCGGTCTAGCCCGCGAACGCCGGTAGCGGCAGGCCGGTTCCCGTGTCGGGGACGACCAGCAGGGAACCGGACAGCGGGGTCGGGGACGTCAGGCCGGTGCGGGCCGTGGTGACGTACAGGTCCGTCAGGTGCGCGCCGCCGAAGGCGCAGGCCGTGGGGCGGGGGACGGGGAGGCGCAGGGTGCGGTCCAGGTCGCCGGACGGCGTGTAGCGGCGTATCGCTGCTCCGTCCCACAGGGCCACCCACACACAGCCGTCGGCGTCGACCGTGAGGCCGTCGGGGAATCCGGCGCCCTCCTCGATCTCCACCAGGGTGCGGCGCCCCGACACCCGGCCGTCGGCGTGGTCGAAGACGTCGATCCGGCGGGTCGGGGAGTCGACGTAGTACATGAGGCGGCCGTCGGGGCTCCAGCCGGTGCCGTTGCTCACCGTCACGTCGTCGAGGACGACCTCCACCGAGCCGTCGGGCCCGAACCGGCTCAGCGTGCCGCCGCCCGGTGCCTCGTCGTAGCGCATGGTGCCGGCCCACAGCGAGCCGTCGGGGGCCACGGCGGCGTCGTTGGCGCGGCGGCCGGGGACCGGGTCGTCGTGCAGCGGGCGGAAGGTGCCGTCCGGGTCCAGCAGGCCTACCCCGTCACGGAGGTTGAGGACCAGTCCGCCGCCCGCGCGGGGCTTGGCCGCGCCGATGTGCTGGTGCGTGGTGCGGATCGTGCGGCGGCCGGTGGCGGGGTCGTAGGTGTGCAGCCGGCTGCCCAGGATGTCGATCCAGATCAGCCGGCCGTCCCGCGCGTCCCACGTCGGGCCCTCGCCGAGCACCGCCTCGGCCCGTACGGCCACCTCGTAGGCCGTCATACCGCGCTCCGGTGGCCCAGCCGCTCCGACAGTTCCGCCGCGCCCTTCGCGGCGAGTTCCTCCAGTTCCGCGCGGCGCTCGTCGCTCCAGCGGATCATCGGCACCGAGATGGAGAGGGCGGCCACCACCTGGCCGGTGCGGTCGCGGACCGGCGCGGCGACGCAGGAGACGTCCGGGTTGGACTCCCGCATCTCCACGGCGATGCCCCGCTGCCGGATCCCGGCGAGGGCCTCGCGCAGGGCCGCCGGGTCGGTGATGCTGTTCCGCGTCATCGCGGTGAGCGCGGCGCCGTCCGGGACACGGGCCGTGAGCTCCGGCTCGGGCAGGGAGGCCAGCAGCATCTTGCCGACGGAGGTGCAGTGGGCGGGCAGGCGACGGCCGGCCGCGGAGACCATGCGCACGGCGTGCGTGGAGTCGACCTTGGCGATGTAGATGACGTCCGTGCCCTCCAGGATCGCCACGTGCACCGTCTCGTCACAGGTCTCGGCGACCGACCGGGCGACCTGCCGGCCCTCGGCGGCGAGGTCGAGCTGCTCGGCGTAGCGGCTGCCCAGCTGGTACGGCCGGACGCCGAGCCGGTAGCGGCCGGGCCTGCCGGGGACCGGGACGATGTACGACCGGGCGGCGAGCGTGGTGATCAGCTCGTGCACGGTGGTGCGGGGCAGCTGGAGCCTGCGCACGATGTCGGGGGCGGAGAGCGTGCCGTCCCCGTCGAGGAAGAGCTCCAGGATGTCGAGAGCCCGGGTCACGGCGGGTACGAGGCGTCCCACGGCCGGCCCCCCTCCTTCGCGTTGTGGGACTTGCGTCCGAATGGCGCCGGTGACGGCGTTCGAAATTTCAACCTGCGGTCGGAATCGCGAACACAGGCTACTCACGGAGTGATCCCCGGGCAATGGCCTGGCAGGGGAGCGCCGACACCCCCCTGCCAGGCCGGGGTCCGCCGCGGCTACTCCGGACGTGGCCCGGTGCGCCGCGACCTGGACCGCCCGCCGTCCGGCGCCGCCCGGCGGGACCGGGCGCCCCGGCCGATCTCGCCGCGCAACCGCTGGGCACGCAGCACGAGTTCGAGTTCGAAGCGCCGGTCGGGGTCGTCGATCTCGTCGCCCCACAGTTCCCGGATCTGCCGCAACCGGTACCGGACGGTCTGCGGATGCACCCCGAGCCGCTCCGCCACCTCGGGCGCCCCGCCCCGCGTCTCCAGCCAGGCCAGCAGGGTCTCCGCGAGCCGCCGCGCGTGCGCGGGCCCGCAGTGCGCGAGCGGGGCGAGGCAGCGCAGCGCCAGGTCGTCGAGGAGTTCCTCGGGCTGGAGCAGCACCAGCGCCTCGGTGTGCTCGGTGCAGAACAGCACCTCCCCGGCGGGCAGCAGCCGCCGTTCCATCAGTCCTACGGCGGCCTCGGCCCAGCGCAGCGACTTCGCGGCGTCGGTCAGCGGCACCGGCGGCCCGATCGCCCCCGCCCAGCCGGTGAGCGCGCGTTGCAGCAGTTCGGGCCGGCCGGCGGCGTCCGGTTCGGGCACGACCATGCGGGGCTGCTCGCACTCCAGGTCGAGCAGCACGCCCTGCCCGACGGCGGGCGCGACCGCCTCCCGCGCCGGGCGCAGCAGCACCCCGACGGCGACCTTGTCGGGCAGGTGCCAGCCGATGCGGGCGGCCCGTTCGGCGAGGGCGTCGGCCGGGTCGCCGCGGTGGCGTTCGACGAGCAGCAGCTCCATCAGGCGGCGCTGCAGGCGCAGCCGTTCCCCGGCCTGGCGGGCGGCGGCCTCGGCGTAGCCGCGCACGGACTGGTCGACCAGTCCGTCGAGGTACTCGTAGCCCGCGTCGACCAGTTCGTACATCGCGGGCGGCGGGATCTCCACGCGCTGGCCGATGTCGGCGAAACGGCGCCAGGCCAGCCGCACCCCCATCCGGTAGATCGCCTGGAGCGAGTCCAGGGTGCGGCCGTTGAGACCCTCGCCGCGGCCGAAGTCCTGGAAGACACCGGGCGGCACGGTGGGGCGGCTTGTGGAGTAGTCGGCGTGCTCCAGGTGCTGCACGAACACCTCGATGGCCCGCCGGATGCCGACCAGCGCCATCGGTTCGCCGTTCTCGTCCAGCACGAGCGGCAGGTGAGGGTGCTCCCGGCGGATCTCGCGCAGGATCTCCTCGGCCAGCTCGGGCGCCTCGGACTTGGCGATCGCCGCGAACCTGCGCACCTGGAGCCGGGGCACCTCGTGCCAGGCGGAACGGGGCGCGCCGGGCGCTGCGGGCGGGGTGACGGTTGCCGGGTGGGCGGTCACCGGTCAGCTCCCCTGGCCCGCTTGCCCGTAGGTGACCAGAGGGCTGTTGGGCTGCTCGGGAGGGGCCTCGAGCAATGCGACGACGCCGAACGCGGCGCCCACGGCGAGGGCGGCCGCGACCACGACGGTCACGGTGGCTGCGATCAGTCTGGACATGCGGGGTCAGCCTCTCTGCTCCGGAGGTCGTCCCACCCCGGTGCCCGCCGCCGCCCGTCGGCCCAGTGTCGGCGCGGTCCGGGACGCCGTCAAGGCCCGGAACCGGACCGACGCTCACGATGTGACGTGACGTCAGGTACAACAAGCCCCGAAATTGTCATGTGCGTGAGTAGCCGTGACGAACACCTCGGCGAAAACTGTCCCATCCCACCCCGCGCACATCCCGTCCACAGGTCCCGCCCAGGACACGCAAGGAAACCCCTCCCCATCCCCCAGGCACTCGTTCCCTCCCCCCAGGCAACCCCCTTCCCTCCCCCACATCGAGTACCGCACCCCGAGACGAGTTGGAGCACCCATGCCCCAGCACGTACCGCCGCTGCGCACCGCGCTCCCCCGGCCGCAGCAGCACCTGGCGCTCCCCCCCTCCCCGCGCCGCATCGTCTTCCTCGCGCACCGGGACCTCGGCAACCCGGCCGCGGGCGGCTCCGAGCTGCTCGTCGACCGGCTGGCCGAGGGACTGACCCGCCAGGGCCACCAGGTCACGCTCCTGTGCGGCGGCCCGGCGGCCTTCCGTGACTACCGGGTCGTCTCGGCGGGCGGCCCCTACGGTCACTATCTGCGCGCCCGCACGGCCTTCGCCCGCCAGGTGGGCGACTGCGACCTGCTGGTCGAGGTGTGCAACGGCATGCCCTACCTCGCCCCGCTGTGGCACCGCGGCCCCACCCTCCGCCTGGTCAACCACGTCCACTCCGACCTGTGGCGGATGCGCTTCGGCGGCCCGCTCGCGCCCGCCGCCCGGATCGGCCGGCGACTCGAGCACTGGGCGCTGACCGGCGCGCGGTCCCGCGGCCTCATGGTCGCCGTCTCCCCCTCCACCGCGCAGGCGCTGCGCGCGCTCGGTGTGGCACGCGAGCGCATCCGGGTCGTCCACAACGGCGTCGAGGAGCCCGGCCCGCGCGCCGAACGCTCCGCCGAGCCCCTGTTCGTGGCGGTCGGCCGGCTCGTCGAGTACAAGCGCGTCGATCTGCTGCTGCGGCTGTGGGAGCGGGTCCGTCCGGTCACCGGCGGCCGTCTGGTGATCGTCGGCGACGGCCCCGAGCGGGAGCGGCTCGCCGCGCTGGCCGGACCGGGTGTCGAGTTCACCGGACATGTCTCCGAGGCGGAGAAGCACCGGCTGCTGTGCGCGGCCTGGCTGCTGCTGCATCCCTCCGCGGTGGAGGGATGGGGCCTGGTGGTGACGGAGGCGGCGGTCCGCGGGACCCCGGCGGTCGGCTTCGACGTACCCGGCCTGCGGGACTCCGTGGTCCACGGCGAGACCGGCGTGCTGGCCGCCGGCGAGTCCTCCTTCGCGGCGGCCTGGTGCGCGCTGGCCCTGTCGGGGCATCGCCGGGAACTGATGGGCAGGGCGGCGCGGGAGCACGCCTCGCGGTACCGGTGGGACCGTACGGTGTCGCAGTTCCGCGCGGTCGCCGCCGAGGCGGTGAGGGGGCTGTGACACCCAGGCGCCGTGGCGACGGGGCCGTCCCGCGCGTGCCGTCCGTCCGTGGCCTGTCGCGCCCACGCGACGGCAGCGGCGCGTCGACGGCAGCCCCGCGCCCCCTCGCCGCGTCCCCTCGCACGGGTTTCAAGGACCCCTCCTTGCGGCGTTCCCTCGCCCTCTTCCGCGCCTTTTTGCACGAGCAGGACGACCCCGACACCTGCTACTCGCTGCTCGCCCGGGACGCCGCCGACCAGGTCGAGGCGTACGGCGGTCCGGTGGCCGGCCGGGTGGTCGTGGACGTCGGCGGCGGCAGCGGGCACTTCACCGAGGAGTTCCGGCGGCGGGGCGCGCACGCCTTCCTCTTCGAACCCGACGTGCGCGAACTCGGCGAGAAGCCGCCCGACGGCACGGTGGTCGCGGACGGCTATCTGCTGCCGCTGTCCGACGGGGCCGCCGACGTGACGTTCTCCTCGAACGTCCTGGAGCACGTGGCCGATCCCCAGACCTTCCTCAGCGAGCTGGCGCGCGTGACCCGGCCCGGCGGCCTGATCTACGTGTCGTTCACCAACTGGCTCTCCCCGTGGGGCGGCCACGAGTGGGCGCCCTGGCACTACCTCGGCGCGGAACGGGCCCGCGCCCGCTACCGGCGCCGTACCGGCAGGCCCGCCAAGCACACCCTCGGCGAGAACCTCTTCGCCGTGCACATCGGCACCACCCTGCGGCAGGTCCGCGCCCGCGACGACGTCACGCTCGTCACGGCGCGCTCCCGCTACTGGCCCTTCCTCACGGAGGCCGTCGTCAAGGCGCCCGGCATCCGCGAGGTGGCCACCTGGAACCTTCTCCTCATCCTCCGGCGGTGTCCCCCATGACGACCACGGTCCAGGCCCCTCCCCCGGCAGCCGTCCCCACCACCGCGACGACCGCGGGCCCCCCGGAGGGCCCGCGGTCGCGGCGCTGGCTGCTGGGGTTCTGGGCCGTGGTCCTCGTGCTGTTCCTGGCGGTGCGGCCGGGCCGGCAGACCTTCGACACCAAGCTGGGGGTGACGGTCGACCCCGGGCAGTTCCTGGCCGACCTCGGCCAGTTGTGGCACGACCGGGGCGGCTTCGGCGGCGTCCAGGACCAGTACGCGGGCTATCTGTGGCCGATGCTCCCCTTCCACTGGCTGTGCCGTTCGGTCGACCTGCCGGTGTGGGTGGCCGAGCGGCTGTGGATGTCGCTGGTCGTGTCCGTCGCCTTCTGGGGCGCGTTGCGGCTGGCCGAGCGGCTCGGCGTCGGCAACGGCGCCTCCCGGCTGCTCGGCGCGGTCGTGTACGCGCTGTGGCCGCTGTTCACGATCGTCGTCGGCTCGACGTCGGCCGCCGCGCTGCCCGGTGCCTTCCTGCCGTGGGTGCTGCTGCCGCTGACCGGTGAGCGGTACAGCGCCCGCGTGGCCGCGCTGCGGTCGGCGCTGATCGTCCCGTTCATGGGCGGGGTGAACGCGGCCTCGACGCTGGCGTCGCTGCTCCCGGTGGGCCTGTATCTGCTCTCCCGCCCGGCCGGGCCCCGGCGGCGCAAGCTGATCGCCTGGTGGGTGCCGGGCGTGCTCGTGGCGACCGCCTGGTGGTGGATCCCCCTGCTGCTGCTGGGCGCCTACGGCGAGAACTTCCTCCCCTACATCGAGAGCGCGCGCACCACGACCGACACCATGGCGGCCACCGAGGCGCTGCGCGGCGCCGGCAACTGGGTGGCGTATCTGCACTTCGGCGAGGCGTGGCTGCCGGCCGGCTGGACCGTGGTGTCCTCGGCGCTCGTGGTGGTCTGCTCGGCGCTCGCCGCCGGGCTGGGGCTGGCCGGGCTGGCCCGGCGGGACATGCCGGAGCGGCGGTGGCTGGTGCTGACCGTGCTGGTGACCGGTCTGGTCCTGCTCGCCGGGTACGGCGGCGCGTTCGGGGCGCCCTTCCACGAGACCGTGCAGTCCTGGCTGGACGGCTGGCTCGCCCCGTTCCGGAACATCTACAAGTTCCAGACGGGCCTGGCCCTCGCCCTGGTCCTCGGGCTCGCCCACCTGGTGGCCGTGGCCGCCGAGCCGCGCGGCGCCCGGCCGGTGCGGGGCCGCCGGTTCGCCCCGCTGGTCGCGGCGGTGCTGGTGCTGCCGGGGCTCGCCCTGCCGTACGTCAACGGCTCCCTCCTCAACGCGGGTTCCTTCCAGGAGATCCCCAAGTACTGGCAGGCCACCGCCGACTGGCTGGAGAAGTACTCCCCGGACTCCCGCGCCCTGGTCGTCCCGGCCACCGCGCACGGCATCCACACCTGGGGCTCCACCATCGACCAGCCCCTCGACGTGCTCGCCGCGTCCCGCTGGGCCCAGCGGGACTACGTGCCCTTCGGCACGCCGGGCAACCGCCGTGCGATGGACGCGGTGGAGCAGGCCCTGCTGACCGGCGCCGAGGTCCCGGGCCTCGCCGACTTCCTGAGCCGGGCGGGGATCCACTACGTCGTGGTCCGCAACGACCTCGACCCCGACCAGATCGGCGCCGTCCCGACCACGACGGTCAAGCGCACCCTGGAGCAGTCCGGCTACCTGCGGGTGACCGGGCTCGGCCCGGTCATGACCGGCGGCCGGATCGCGGACGGCACCCCGCTCCAGGTCGAGGGCCTGTACCCGCGCCAGCGGGCGGTGGAGATCTACCGGCCGGGCGGCGAGGACGTCACCCGGCCCGGGCAGGCCGCCCTGTACCCGATCGCCGACACGGCCGTCGTCTCCGGCGGCCCCGAGTCGCTGCTGCCTCTCGCCGCCCGGCTGCGCGGCCGGGCGACCGTGCTGTCCGGCGACCACCACCCCGGGCTCGGCCGGCCGCCGCTCCAGGTGACCGGCGACGGACTGCGCCGCGCCGACACCCGGTTCGGGCTGGTCAACGCCAACACCTCGTACACGTACACCCGGGACGAGCGCAACGCGCCCGAAGCCCACCAGGACGCCGGTGAGCCACCGCACCAGATCCTGCCGGTGACCGGTGTGCGCCACCAGACGGTGGCCGAGCTGCGCGGGGCGCGTTCGGTGACGGCGTCCTCGTACGGCGGCTGGTTCTTCCATCTGCCGCAGTTCGACCCCGTGAACGCCTTCGACGGCGACCCGGCCACCGCATGGACGGAGGGGTCGGCCGAGTCACCGGACGGGCAGTGGCTGCGGATCGGGTTCGCGGGCCCGGGCGGCGGCGAGGGCGAGTACGACATGCCGTCGTCGTTCGAGGTGGCGCCGCTGCCGCAGGAGAGCGTGCGGGCCGCCGCCACCCGGGTGCGGGTGGAGACGGAACGCGGATCGGTGACCAGCTTCCTCCAGCCGAACGGCATGCCGCAGCGGGTGAAGGCCCCGGCGGGCGCGACCGGCTGGATGAAGCTGACGATCGTCGACTCGGTGGCCCGCAGGACCGGGCTGACCGGGGCGGGCTTCGCCGAGATCCGGCTGCCGGACGTGCAGGTGACGCGCCTGCTGAGGCTGCCGTCGGACGTCTCGGCGGCGGACTCCGAGATCGTCTCCCTGCACCGCGCGGCCGACCCCACCGGCCTCTCCCGGACGGGCACCGAGGCGGGCCTGCACCGCCGCTTCGAGACGACCGGGACCGGCACGTACGAGGTCGCGGCGAGCGCCGTGCCGGTGCCCGGCGAGGAACTGGACCGGCTGCTCTACGAGATCGCGCCCGACCAGCAGCAACGCATCACCGCGACCGCCGACTCCACGGCCCGGCTGGGCGCGGGCCTCGCCGCGCGCAATCTCACCGACGGCGACCTGACCACGGCGTGGATCGCCGGCGACCGGCCCACGGTCCATCTGCGCTGGGAGGGCAAGCAGCCGGTGAGCGAGCTGGTGCTGGCCGCGGCCGGCGGGCTGTCCAGCCGCCCCACCGAGGTGCGCCTCAGCTCCCCCGACGGCGCGGCGAGCGCCGGCGTCGACAGGAACGGCTGGGTGCGCTTCCCGGCGATCACGACCGACCGCCTGGACATCACGGTCACCGAAACGGCCCCGCTCACCCTCCACCACCCGGTCGTCGACGAGGACCTGCAACTTCCCGTCGGCCTGACCGAGGCGTACCTCCCCGCCCTCGACGCCTACCGCACCCCGCAGCCCAGCCCCGACCGGGAGTTCTCCCTGCCGTGCGGCCGGGGACCGCTGCTCGCGGTCGACGGCGAGCTGTACGGGACCGGCGTCAAGGGCACGGTGCGGGACCTGACGGAGCGCCGGCCGGTGGAGGTGACCCTCTGCCCCGAGGGCGGCCTGGAACTGTCGCAGGGCGCGCACCGCGTCGAGGCGGGCGACGCCGGCCCGCTGGTCCTCACCGAGGTGACACTGACGCGCGGCTCGGTGACCGACCCGGTGTCCACCGGCCGTGAGCTGCTGGCACGGGACTGGCTCGGTGACCGTCGCGAGGTGAGCGCCGGTCCGGGCGCCGCGTCGTACCTGACGACGTACGAGAACTTCAACGACGGCTGGCGGGCCACGCTCGACGGCGAGGAACTCACGCCGGTCCGGCTGGACGGCTGGCAGCAGGGCTGGCGCGTCCCCGCCGGGGAGGGCGGCACGATCAGGCTGTCGTACGAGCCGGCGACCACCTACGAGGCCGGGCTGATCGGCAGCGGGGTCGGCCTGGCGGCGCTCGTCGGCCTGGTGGTGTGGCGCCGCCGGGCACCCAACCCGGACGCGCCGCAGCCGGTGCCCCCGGCGCCGGGACTGTGGCTCGGCACGGTGGCGCTGACGCTGGTGGGCGTGGTGATCGCCGGGTGGTTCGCGCTGCTCGTGCCGGCGCTGGCGGTGCTGGCGTACCGGCGGCACGCGCTGCTGGTACCGCTCGCGTTCGGCGCGCTCGCGGCGGCGGGCGTGGTGGCGGCGACCGGTGCGGGCGAGCCGCCCGGGCAGGGCACCGGCGCCTTCTCCGCCGTCGCCCAACTGCTCGCGCTGATCGGCCTGTTCGCGGCGCTGGCGGGGGTGCGGGAGCGGGGCGGCGATCCGGGTACGACGGTGGTGCTGCCGCCGGTGGCCCCGGGGACGGCCCCGCCGCTGCCGCGGCGCGGCGGGCCGGAGCGGGACCCCTTCCCGCGCGCCGAGGCCGGACCGCCCGTCTCGGCACGCGGCCCCGGCAGCCCGGAACCCCAGGGGAAAGACGGCGGCCGATGACCGCGCTGGACGCCGTGACGCCCCGCCCGGCGCACCGGATCCCGTTCCCGGTCGTGGACGAGGTGGCCCGCCACTGCCAGCAGGACCAGGAACCGGAGACGGTCCACATCGAGGTCCGCCTGCCCGGCCCGCTGGACCCGGCCCGCCTGCGCCGGGCCTTCGCCGGGGCCCTGCGCCGCCATCCGCGCGTCCTGATGCGCGAGGCTCCGGGACCGTGGTGGCGCCGCCGCTACGAGTGGGAGCTGACGACGGACCCGGACGTGGAGGTGGTGAGCTTTCCGCGCCCGGGGCCGGACGCGCTGGGGGCCGCGAGGACGCGGGCCCTGACCGAGGCGCCTGCGCTCTCGCTGTCCCCGCCGATCCGTCTGGAGGTCGTCGCGGGCCTGCCGGACGACGGCACGGCCCTGATCCTCACCGTCAACCACACCGCCCTCGACGGCCCGGCCTGTCTGCGCGTCCTGGCCACCGCCGCGGAGCTGTACGGCGGCCGGGACAACTCCCCGGCGGCCCCGCCCGTCCGCGCGGCCACCGCCGGACCGCCCGCCGAGGCCGCACCCTCGAACTGGTCGCCACCGGCCCGCGTGGCCCCCGGCACGCCGGGCCCCGCCCCCGGCAACGGCGTGCTCGTCACCGAACTCCCCCTGCCGCACCGCCCCAAGGGCTCCCCCTACACGGTCAACGACCAGCTCATGGTCGCCACCGCCCTGACCGTCGCCCACTGGAACCGCGAGCGCGACGCCCTCCCCCGCTCCCGGCTTCACCCCGGCGGTGCGGCCCCCACCCGCCCGCTGCGCATCACCATGCCGGTCGACGACCGCCCCCGCGACGCCTCGATGCCCATCGGCAACGGCACCCGACTCGTCGAAGTCACCTTTTCGCCCGACGAGTTGGAGGGGGCCTCGACCGGCATGCCCGCCCTGCTCGACCGCACGGCCGGCCGCACCCGCGCCCTGAAGTCGCTGCCCCGCCCCCCACTGGGCCACGGGGCCGCCCTGCTGGCCGCGCCCGTCCTGCCCGTGCCCTGGCGCGCCGGTCTCACCCGCTCGCTGCGCCGGGCCGCCGCCCCCTGGACCTCCACGACGCTGCTCAGCAACATCGGCCGCATCCCGTACTCCCTGGACTTCGGCGACGAGGCCGGCCGCGCGCACGCCGTCTGGTTCTCCGCGCCGGCCCGGATGCCCCGCGGCCTGACGTTCACCACCGCCTCCACCGCCGGCCGGCTCCATCTCGCCGTGCGCTGGTCGCACGCCCTCCTCGGTCCCGGCGACGGCGCGCGGCTGCGGGATCTGTTCGCACGGCACCTGCACGCGACGGAGGTGCCCCGATGACGGCCACCGCACCGCCGGGCGGACTGCGCGACTTCTACGAGAACCCCGCCGTGCCGGTCGCCTCCGGCACCGCCCGCAGCCTCCGCCAGGCCCGCATGCTCGCCACCGCCCTGCGCGGGAGCCCCGCGCCGGGCCTCGTCCTGGACATCGGCTGCGGCGACGGCAGCGCCGCCGCGACCGCCGCGCCCCTGCTCAGCGGGCACCGCATCGTCGGCGTCGACTGGTCCCAGGACGCCCTGACCCGGGCCCGCCCCCGCCTGTCGTACGCCGTCCGCGGCGAACTCGCCGACGGCGGGCTGCCGTTCCGTACCGCCGCCGCCGACGCCGTGCTGTTCAGCGAGGTGATCGAGCACCTCGTCGACCCGGACTCCGCCCTGGACGAGCTGCGCCGCGTGCTGCGTCCCGGCGGCCATCTGATGCTCTCCACTCCCAACCTCGCCGCCTGGTACAACCGCGCCCTGCTGCTCGCCGGCGTGCAGCCCGTCTTCTCCGAGGTGAGCCTGCGCGCGATCCACGGCCGGCCGGGCCGGGAGGTGGTCGGCCATCTGCGGCTGTACACGGCCCGCGCGCTGCGGGAGTTCGTCACGGCCGCCGGCTTCGAGGTGGTCCGGCTCGAAGGGGCCCCCTTCCACGGAGTGCCGCGTCCGCTGCGGGCGCTGGACCGTCTCGCCTGCGCCCGGCCGGCCATGGCCTCGATCCTGCTGCTGCACGCCCGAAGGACGTAGGCCGTGTGGTGGGGAGTGGCCGCGGCCCTGCTGGCGAACGTCCTGTACAGCAGCGGGTTCGTCCTGGAGAAGCGGGCGCTGGCCGCCTTGCCCGAGGTCACCGTCCGCCGCCCCGGCCGGCTGCTGCGCCTGGTGCTCGGCAGCCCGCTGTGGATCGGCAGCTCGCTCGCCCTCGGGGCCGGTTTCGCCGCGCAGCTCGTCGTCTACCGCACCCTGCCGATCGCCGCCGCGCAGGGCATCTTCGTCTCCGGCCTCGTCCTGCTCGTCCTGCTGTCCGCCCGGCTGCTGGGCGAGCGGACCACCGGGCGGGAGCGGTACGCGCTGGCCGCGATCCTCGCGGCGCTGCTGATGGTCGTCCTCTCCCTGGACGAGTCCACGGACACCGTCAGCACCGCCGCGCCCCACCCGCTCGTGTGGCTGCTGTGCGTGCCGTCGCTCGCCTGCGGGGTCTGGCTCTACCGCGCCGCCGAGCGCCGCGCACTGCGCCGGCACCGGATGCCGACGGCGGGCGTCGCGTACGGGGTGGCGGTGGGGCTGCTCTACGGGGTCAGCTCGCTCGCCATCAAGGGCGTCTCCGGGTACTGGGCGGGCGGGGACGTCGGCGGCGCGCTGCTCGCCGTCCTGGGCTCCCCCTATCCGTATCTGCTGGTGTTCACCGGCGCGTTCGGCCTGGTCATGTCGCAGGCGGCGCTGCAACGCTGCCGGGCCTCGCTGATCGTGCCGGTGTGCACGACGGTGACCTGCCTCTACACGGCGGTGCTCGGCACGCTGTCGTTCGGCGAGACACTGCCGGACGACCCGCTGCGGCTCGGCCTGCGACTGGCGGGCACGGCCCTCGCGGTCACCGTGCTGCTGGCCATGCCCAAGCACGACCAGGTTCCCCAAAACCCCCGGCCAGCCAAGGAGTTGACCCCGCCATGAGCCCCTCCACCGGCTCCGACGAGCAGTTGCTGAAGATCCTCGCGTGCCCGCTCGACAAGGGCCCGCTGCACCTGCTGCCGCCGGACGGTTCCCTGGCGTCGGCCCTCGCCCTCTACAACCCGCGCCTGCGCCGCCGCTATCCGGTCGTCGACGGCATCCCGCAACTGCTGCCGTCCTCCGGCGAACAGGTCTCCGACCACGAGCACGAACAACTCCTCCAGCGCATGGCCCCCTGACGGAAGGCCCGGGGGCCGCTCGCCGCCCCGGGCCCCGACGACCGGAACGGACGCCCATGACCACGCTCGCCGCCCGCCTCGCCCCCGTCCTGCCGGCCCGCCTCGTCGCGGCGGCCGCCCGCGCGGTCTACCCGCGCTTCGAACCCGAGCTGGCCAGGCTCACCGATCTGTGCCCGCCGGGCTGCGGCACGGCGGTGGACGTCGGCGGCTGGTACGGCCCCTGGACCCGCCGCCTGTCACGCCACGCCCGCCGGGTGGTGACGGTCGAACCGGTCCCCCACCTGGCCCGACTGCTCACGGCGACCGCCCCGCCCAACGTCCGGGTGGTCGAGGCCGCCGCGTCGGACCGCCCCGGCTCGGCCCGGCTGTGGCTGCCGGCCGACGACACCGGCAGACGGGGCGTGTCCTCCCTCGTCCGGCGGGACATCCACGCCCACGCCGTCGACGTCCGCTGCGTCGCGCTGGACGATCTGAACCTCACGGACGTCGGCTTCGTCAAGATCGACGTGGACGGCAGCGAACTGGCGGTCCTGCGCGGCGCGACAGGACTGCTGACCCGCGACCGCCCGGCCCTGTTCGTCGAACTGGAGACCCGCATCCAGCCGATCTCGCCCGTCCTGACGTATGTGCGGTTGCTCGGATATGACGGCTGGGTGCTCCCCGGGGACCGGTGGGTCCCCCTCGCCGGCTTCCCCCTGGAGGCACACCAGGCAGCCACTTCGCACGTCGCCTCGCACGGGCTGGTACGGCGCGTCCTCCCTCTACACGGCCGGATCAGATATGTCAACTCCGTACTGTTCCTTCCGGACGGTCGGCGCCCGGGAAGGGGCCGCATGGGCGACGATGGTCCGCATGCCGTCCTCCGCAGAGAACCCCACTAGCTCCTTCACCCTCGTCGACTTCCAAGTGGTCCTGCTGCGCCGCATGGCCGACCACAACGCCGACCTGGTCGAGGACGCCCGCCGAGAACTGGGCGTCTCCGTCACCCGAATGCAGGACGCGAACCGGCGCTGGCAGACTCTGCTCCGCTCACCGCGCGTCCGCGCCGCCCAGAGCAGGCACCGGTCGATCCTCGGCGCACCCGAGTGGACGACCACCCGCCGCGTCGGCGACCTGGAATGCGAGGCCTGGCAGTGGCCGGTCCTGCTCTGGCCCGAGCTGCGCTTCGAGGTGCTGCTCGCGCCGGGCGGCGCGGTCTGGAACGAATGGCTGGTCCGCGCCCCCGACGCCAAGCCCGCCGAGCTGCACACGGTCGAGGACCTCTACCCGTGGTCCTGCACGGTCGACGACGCGGCCCGCGCCTTCGCGCCCGCCCGCCCCCTGGAGGGCACGGCCCCCACCCGCTGGGGCCTCTCCTTCACCGCCGACGACACCGACGGCCGCCGCCACGAGGTGACGGCGGAGTTCACCTGGGGCCTGCTCCAGCGCACGATGATCGGCGGGCGCCGGGTCCTGTGACCCCGTTCCGGGCGTGCCGGCCGTTCCTCCGGCACGCCCCGGGTCAGCCGGTCACCGACCGGCCGCCGCCAGCACCGCCTCGACGACCCGCGGCACGGACGCGCCGTGCAGCGTCAGGAACAGGTTCGGCTCGACCAGCTCCAGTTCCATCACCCGCGGCTCCCCGCCCTCCCCGTCGACCAGGTCGACACGGGCGTACAGCAGCCCGGAGGCGTCGGGCACGGCACTCAACGCCCGCTCCGCGACGGCGAGTTCGTCCCGCGTGGGCTCCCAGACCGTCAGCCCCGGATGGGCGACCTTCCGCTCGTCGTACGCCGTTCCGGGGGCCAGCACGGCGCCCTTCCGGCTGGCGTGCAGCAGACGCCCCCCGAAGAACTGCAGCGCCCGCTCCCCGCTGACGTCGATTCCCTCGACATAGGGCTGCACCATCGCGGTGAAGCCCTCGGCGTGCAGGCGCGCGAGGTGCCGTACGGCGGTCTCGCGCTGGTCGGGGGTGTAGCGGGCGGCGAACCGCGCCCCCGCCCCCGAGGTCGGCTTGACGACGAACTCGCGGTCGCCCGGCAGCTCGGCCGACTCCCCCGGTGCGACATACCGGGTCGGCACCACCGGCACGCCGGCCGCCGCCAGTTCCCCGAGGTACCGCTTGTCCGCGTTCCAGCGCACCACGTCCGCCGGATTGGCCAGCCGTGTGACCTTCCCGCAGGCCGTCACCCACTCCAGGAACTCCTCGGACCGCCAGCTGTAGTCCCAGGTCGAACGGATCAGCACGAGGTCGAACCCGCCCCACTCGACCCCGTCCCGGTCCCACTCCACGGCGAGCGCGTCGGCCCCCGCCTCCCGCAACGCCGCCACCAGCACCGGCAGGTCCGGGTCGGCGGCGACCTCGGGACCCGGACGACAGGTGGCCAGGGCTATCCGCACCACGGCGCGCTCCCTCCTCGTACGTACGGACGCGGCCGGCGGACACGTTTCCGCAGCCGGTCGCCCGCAGGCTAACAACCACCGGCCCCGACCGCGGCTGCGGACACCGGTCGTGAGGTTTCCTCCGGCAGCCGATGGTGTACGGAAAAATCGTGGTGGTCGCGGTCCCCGCGGTGGTGCGGCCGGTGAGCGGGACGACCGGCCGCACCACCGCGACGGCCGACCCGCGCCGAACCCGCGCCGACCATGACCGACGCATAACCTCCGACACGACCGACGACCGACGACCGACGACCGACGACCAAGGAGTACGCCGCGTGTCCCCACTCTTCCCGGCCCTCGACCGAGGACCGGCCGAGCAGCCCGCCCTGACCTTCGGCGACCGCTCCCTGACGTACGCGCGACTGGCCGCCGCGTCCGGTGCCGTCGCCGAACGGATCGGCACCGCCGGCCGCGTGGCGGTCTGGGCGACCCCTGACCTGGAGACCGCCGTCGCCACCGTCGGCGCCCTGGCCGCCCAGGTGGCCGCGGTGCCGCTGAACCCGAGGTCCGGTGAGAAGGAACTCGGGCACATCCTGGCCGACAGCGCCCCGGACGCCGTGCTCACCGCGCCCGGCGTCGAACTCCCCGCCGCGCTCGCGGGCCTGCCGCGCGTCGACGTCGACGTCGAGGCGTCCGGCACCGCCCCGGCGGACGACGCGGACGACACCGCGCCCGCCCTGGTCGTCTACACCTCCGGCACCACCGGCCCGCCGAAGGGCGCCGTGATCCCGCGCCGCGCGATCACCTCGACCCTCGACGCGCTCGCCGACGCCTGGCGGTGGACCGGCGACGACGTGCTGGTGCACGGGCTGCCGCTGTTCCATGTGCACGGACTGGTCCTCGGAGTCCTCGGCCCGCTCCGGCGCGGCGGCTCCGTCCGCCACCTCGGCCGGTTCAGCCCCGAGGGCGTCGCCCGGGAGCTGGGTGCCGGCGCGACCATGCTCTTCGGCGTCCCGACGATGTACCACCGCATCGCCGAGGCGCTCCCCACCGACCCCGGGCTGGTCAAGGCACTGGCCGGGGCGCGCCTGCTGGTCTCCGGCTCGGCCGCGCTGCCCGTGCACGACCACGAGCGGATCGCCGCCGCCACCGGCCGCCGGGTCGTCGAGCGGTACGGCATGACCGAGACGCTGATGAACACGGCCGTCCGCGCGGACGGCGAGGCCCGCGCGGGCACCGTCGGCGTCCCGCTGCGGGGCGTGGAGCTGCGGCTGGTGGAGGACGACGGGACACCCCTCGGCGCGTACGACGGCGAGAGCGTGGGCGAGATCCAGGTGCGCGGCCCGAACGTGTTCACCGAGTACCTCAACCGTCCCGACGCCACCGCCGCCGCCTTCACCGCCGACGGCTGGTTCCGCACCGGCGACATGGCGGTGCGCGACCCCGACGGCTATGTGCGCATCGTCGGCCGCAAGGCCACCGACCTGATCAAGAGCGGCGGTTACAAGATCGGGGCCGGTGAGATCGAAAACGCGCTCCTGGAGCACCCGGGGGTGCGGGAGGCCGCCGTCACCGGGGAGCCCGATGCCGACCTCGGGGAGCGGATCGTCGCCTGGGTCGTCCCGGCCGACCCCGAATCCCCGCCCGGCGTCGAGGAACTGGCCGATCATGTCGCCCGCCGGCTCGCCCCGCACAAGCGGCCACGGGTCGTCCACCACCTCGACGCGCTTCCGCGCAACGACATGGGGAAGATCATGAAGCGGTCCCTGGGCACCCATGACTGAGCGCCCCTCCGCCCGGGCGGCCCTGGCCCTCGTCACCGGCGACTTCACCGAACTCCCCTGCCCGGTCCGGCCGTCCGGACCCGACGGCCCCCTGACCTGGCGGGGTTACGACGCCTCTCGCGCCCGCGCGGTCGAGCGCACCGGAGAGGAGGAGTCCGTCGTCTGCGGCACCGCCCGCGTCGAGGGCACCCCGGCGGTGCTGATCGCCTTCGAGTTCGGCTTCCTCGGCGGCTCGCTCGGCGAACGCACCGGCGACAGGCTGGAGGCGGCGCACACCCATGCCCGCGCCCACCGGCTGCCGGTCGTCGCGCTGATCGCCACCGGCGGCAGCCGTATGCAGGAGGGCATGGTCGCGCTCTCCCAACTCCAGCGCGTGGCCCGCCAGTCGGTGCTCACCCGTGAGGCCGGGCTGCCACAGCTCGCCGTCCTGCGCGACCCCACCACGGGCGGCGGCTGGGCCACCCTGGGCGCGGGCGCCGACGTGATCCTCGCGCTGCCCGGCGCCCAGGTCGGCTTCGCGGGCTCCCGGGTCCGCCCGGCCGACGCGGACCCGACGGCGTACACGGCCGAGGCCCAGGTGGCGGCGGGCGCCGCCGACGCCGTCGTGGACCCGGGGGAGCTGCGGCCGACGCTCGGACGCTGGCTCCGGTTGCTGACCTCCTCGTCCACCGCACCGGCGCCGCCGCCCCTCCCCCTGGGCGAGACCGCTCTGCCCGCGTCCGGGTGGGAGGCGGTCCTGCGCGCCCGCTCGCCGAAGCGCCCGCGCGCGCGGAGCTACCTCGACGCCTACTTCACCGACCGGGTCGCGATCAGCGGCGACCGCTGCGGCGGCACCGACGAGGGGATGCTGTGCGGCTTCGGCGTCCACGAGGGCCGCACGGTCGCCTACGCCGCCCAGACCGGGACGGCGACCCGCCCCGCCGGTTACCGCACCGCGGCCCGGCTGATCCGGCTCGCGGACCGGCTCGGCATCCCGGTGCTGACCCTGGTGGACACCCCGGGCGCCGCGAACGACGCGGAAGCGGAGCGGCAGGGCGCGGGAGCGGCGATCGCCGACGTGTTCGACGCGGTGGCCGCCGCCCGTACGCCGGTCACGACCCTGGTGATAGGTGAGGGCGGCTCGGGCGGCGCGCTCGCCCTGGCCGCCCCGGGCAGCACCTGGGCCACTCCCGACAGCTATTTCTCCGTCATAGCTCCCGAGCCCGCCGCCGCGATCCTGAAGCGGCCGCCGGAAGAGGTGGAGTCGACGGCCGGTCAACTCCGCCTCAGACCGCAGGACCTGGTGGATCTGGGCATGGCACGGACGAGCGAGCAGGACTGACGGTCCGGCCTGCCCCACGGTCCGGCCGGTCCGACGGTCAGGGCACGGCGACGGCGCCGCCTCCCCTTCCCGAGGGCGGCGGTGCCGCCCGCGTCAAGCCTGTCGGGCGCGCCGCCCCGCAGGTCCACCCGTACGGCGGCACCCCGCCCGGCCCCCTCCAGAAGGCGGCGCCCGTCCGACCCCCCGCACGATGCAGAAGAGGGCCCGCCGACCGGCGGCACCTCGGCTCGTACGCCCGGGAGGACCGCCATGACCGCCAGTCTGGAACAGCTGCGGCGCTGCCACTTCGCCGTCGACCTGGGGGCGGCACGGACGCGGGTGTACGTCAGGGGCGCCGGTCTCGTCGTGGACCAGCCGTCGGCCGCCGCCGTCAACACCCGCAACGGGGCGCTGATCGCGGTCGGCGAACTGGCCGAGCAGATGACGGGCCGTACACCGGACTACATCCGGGTCGTACGGCCGGTCTCCGGCGGCACGGTGGTCGACATCGAGATGGCCCAGCGAATGCTCCGTCATCTGCTCGGCGACAAGATGCGCCGGCACCTGCGCCGCAAGCCCCGGCTGCGGGCGGCCGCCTGCACCCCGCACGACGCCGATCCGCTCGCCCAGCGCGCGACCATCGAGACCCTCGTGGGCCTCGGGGCCCGGCGCGTCGAGCTGGTCGACACGCTGATCGCCGCCGCCGTCGGCTGCGGCCTCCCGGTCGAGCAGCCCGAGGCGACGATGGTCCTGGTGTGCGGGGCCGCCGCCACCCAGGTCGCGGTGCTCTCCCTCGGCTCGATCGTCACCGCCGTGCGCATCCCGGTCGGCGGCGAGGCGGTGGACCACGCGATCGTGCAGCACCTGCGGCACGAGCACGAACTGGTGCTGCCGAGCCAGTCGGTACGGCCCCTGCAGATCGCGCTCTCCGGCAACGGCCTCACCCCGCAGGGCCCGGCCTCCACGGAGATCCACGGACGCGACGTCGCCACCGGCCTCGCCCGCAGCGTGCGCATCGACACCGCCGCCGTGCGGGACGCCATCCAGACGCCGCTGACCGCCGTGCTGGACGGCATCGGCAAGGTGCTGCGGGACTGCCCGCCGGACCTGGTGGCCGACCTCGCCGACCGGGGGATCATGATGGTCGGCGGCAGCGCCCTGCTCCCCGGCTTCGACCAGATGCTGCGGCAGGCCACCGGCATGCCGGTGCACATCGCCGAGCGGCCCGACGTGTGCGCGGTCCAGGGCCTCGGGACCATGCTGGAGGGCCGGATCGAACCGCTGGAGCTGGACCCGCTGGGCAACTGAGCCGGCTCGCGGGCCCGGCGGACGGACCCGCCGGCGCCGCGCGAACCAGCGGCGCACCGTCGTCCCGCCCCCGCCGGTGTGCACCGGCACGCGTTCGGCGACCATGTTCACCAGCAGCAGCCCCCGCGCCCGGTCCCGGGTGGCCGGGCGGCACCCCGCCCCCGCGCCGGTCCCGGGTGGCCGGGCGGCACCCCGTCGGCGGGTCCGGTCCGTCAGCCGTCCCTCGTCGCACACCCCGCACACTCCGTGCCGTCCCCGGCGCACAGCCGCGGCACTCCCGAACCGCCGCCGTGCGCACCGCTGTCGGTGGCCGGATGGATCCACACCCCCCGGACGGCCCGGGGGTGTAGGGAGCCGCCGCCCGGGAAGGCGCACGGTCAGCACCGGGGCGGCGGGAGGGGCCACACGACATCGGGAAACACCGGAAGACATCGGGAACGTGAGGAGCGGGGGGGGCGGAAGTGACCTCGTACCAGGACGTCGAGGCCGTCCACGGCTCCGGGGACCACGGAGGCGGTGACATGACCCCAGTGGCACCACACTCGCCCGCGAAGCGGTCGCAGCCCCTCACCATCGAGGGGCGCGCGGACGGCACCGGCCGGGCCGTGCTCCGCGCGCGGGGTGAGATCGTCCACGGGTGCGACGGCATCCTGGCCGAGGCGCTGGCCGGACTGCCCGCGCGCACCGGCCGGGTGGTGCTGGACATGGCCGGCGTGATCTTCATGGACACGGCGGGGCGGCAGTTCCTGGACACCCTGCGCGACCACGGGGACCGGCACCTGATCCCGGTCTCCGCCGTCAACTGGCACGGCCAGCCACGCCGCGTCCTGGAGCTGATCGGCTTGGACACCTCCGACCCCCTGCGCCCCGTGGACCCGAACCCCCCGGGCCCGCCCACGCCCGCCGCGCCGCCGCCCTTCCCCGTGTCGCTGGAGCGCGCGCAGCAGCTCCACGAACTTCGCGAGGAGATCGAGCACCTGCGCCGTGCCATCGCCTCGCGTCCCGTGATCGACCAGGCCCGCGGCATCCTCATGGCCACCCACTCCTGCACCTCCGACGAGGCGTGGCACATCCTGCGGGAGGCCTCCCAGCTGTCCAACACCAAACTCCACACGGTGGCCGCGGCCCTCACCTCCGGCGCCGCGAGCAACGCCCCGCCCCCGCCCGGCGAGGTACGCGAGGCGCTGCGCCGGGCGCTGGCGCGACGGAGCGGTCCCCACCGGCCCATGCCCTAGGCGCCACCCCCACCGAACGCCCGCTCGAACCGCCGGAAGGCAACCTCCTGCCGCCACTGGAGCGCCGCTCTGAAGCTGGTGTCCAGCAGCCGACGGCAACCGGCCCCGGGTGCGGGGCCCCCGGGCCGTTCGCCCCGGCAGGCGGTCACCTGCCGGTACCCGTCCCGCGCGGGACTGCCGCTCCACAGACTGCCGCCCGGCAGGAAGGCGTACTCCAGGGAGGCCCGCGCCAGGTCCTTGAGTTCCGGGTACGACAGCCCGTGGGTCTCGGCGGCGTGGCGGTACTCGGCGCTGATGTCGGTCCGGCTGACCCCGGGGTCGTCGGTGGCGAGCACGACGGGCACGCCGTGGCGCCGGTAGACGTCGAACGGATGCTCCGCGCCTGTCACGCCGAGGATCTGGGCGTTGCTGGTGAACGGCACCTCGACGGCGATCTCGCGGGCGGCCATGGTGCGCACCGTGCGCCGCCAGTCGTGTTCGTGGACCAGATCGACCCCGTGGCCGATCCGCTCGGCACCGGCGACGTGCACGGCCTCCCGGACGTGGAACGCCAGCTCCTGGGGCTTGACCGGACCCGGCACCAGCTCGCCGGCGTGCAGGGGGAGGCGCGCGCCGGGGTGGACGCCGCGCAGGTGTCTCAGCATGCGCATGTGGAGGCGGTAGTCGCGCAGGGCGACCTCCCCGTCCTCGGGCTGGACGAGGTTGACCCCGAGGAACCGCGCGTCGCGTTCGGCAAGCCGCATGCCGAGGGCGATCTGGGTGAACACGCGCTCCGGTGAACCGTTGCGCCCCACATGGGAGATGAAGCGGACGGGCAGCGCGCAGGCGGGCCGCGCACGGGTGCTGCCGCAGCGGGCGGCGGTACGGAACTCGGCGTCCGCGGCGTCCGCCTCCTCGCGTGCCTCAGCCACCAGCCCGTCCAGCCTGCCTCCGTCGGTGAGCCTGCGGTGCAGCCGCGCGAGGTCGGCGTCCCAGCCGACCTCGTCGGCGAGCCGCTCGGCGGCGGCGGGAACCGGCGTGACCATGGTCTCCAGGTAGAACTGGTGCTGCGCCGCCGCGTCGTCCGCGACCTCGGCGAGCAGCCGGCCGCGGTGCGGCTCGCTCACCGCCGCGAACTTGCCGAAGGTGGCGAAGAAGTGGTCGTGGGCGTTCCCGCCGGGCGGGAAGTCGTGCAGGGACCACGCGCGCAGGATCGCCTCGTGGAAGGCACGGTCGGTACGGGCGTCGACGGCGGGCCGCGTCCCGGGGCCGCAGGGCGGGGCGACGGCGGTGGTCGTCGCGGTATCGACGCACAGCCCGTCCTCGGCGGCCAGCTCGATCAGATGCTCCGTGGAGGCCGCGCCGGAGAGGTGGTTGTGCAGGTCCGCGCCCTTGGGAAGCCGGCGGAAGAAGTCGGCCAGGAGCCGGGGTTCGTCCCGGACGGCGTCGAGATACGCGTCCGTACCCCGCTCCGCCGCGGTCACCGGCCGCGGCGGGGACGCCGCCCGGGCGGGCACGGGCGTGAGCAGGGCGGAGGACGTCAGCAGCGCCAGGGCCAGAGCGCGCACGTTCGCAACGGTCACGCCCGCATCATCGTCAGGCGAACGCCCGGAGACCCGTGGCCCGGTCGGCCCGAGCAAAACGACCACCCTCGTGGGCGAGGCGACGACGGGGGCCGGGTCGGCTGAAGCGTCATCGGTGCCCTCGTGGCCCCGCGTCCGCCGGACCCCGGTGCGGGCAGCCGGCGGACGGAGAACCGTCGGCCGGGCCCGTCAGCGCGTGGAGGAGGGCCGCTCCAGCAGTTCGGCGGGCAGGGCCCCGCTGGCGCCGATGACCTCGATGCCCAGCAGCCGCCCGGACGCGTCCACGTCGAGGAACCCCTCGGCCTCCGCGCCGACCCCGTCGACGGGGATCTGCCGGACCGCGGCTCCCTCCGCGATGTGCGCGACGAGGGACGTACGCGGTGTCGTTCTCGCGGTCGTACTCGATGTGCGTGATTCGCCTCTCGGGGAACGGGCTCAGTCGCGGCCGACGGACACGACGTTTCCGGCCTTGTCGACCACAACCGCTCCAAGGTGCACGTCAGTACGCTCTTGAGATCCATTCGTCCCCGGCGTGAACACCGGGACTTTCTGCCAGGGTCCCGGTAAGGACACACCACCGGGCGGAGGAACGCGAGATGAGCGATGAGGTCGAACGGAGCGGCAGGCCGGTCCCGGTCCAGTACCACCAGTTCCACATCAGCGACGAGGACAACCCGACCGGCCCCGAACTGAGCTACAAACACAATGGACTCGTGCAGGTCATGGACGGCGTCATCATCGTCCTGACCGGCATCCACACCGGCGACGTGAAAGTCGGTGTCACGCTCCACGAGACCGAACCCGCGCCGGACGGCGGAGACTGGCAGGAGGTCGTGGAGATCTCGGCGCGCTCCGCGTCGGGCGATCTCATGGTCCGCGGCCTGATGGACGACCTGGACGAAGAACTCCCCGTCCTGTCCTTCACCGGCCCCGGCGACTACCGACTGCGTGTTCACGCCCTTGGCCGTGACATCGCAGTCGACCTTGCTCCCGATGAGGTGACCGAGTGGTACCTCGTCCAAGCGTGGCCGGCACCCACCGCAGCGGTGACGGTGCTTCGCCAGAGTGACGGCCATGGGGCGTCACTACGGTCCCGCTGAGCAGTTCAGCAACCTCCCCGCATTCCGCCAACGGCCGCCTGCGTGGCCACTGGTGTGACCTATGGTTCGCCTCATGGCACTCACGGACATCACCGCTTCAGCCGTCATACAGGCCATCGAGGAATGCGACAGACGGGGACGCGACGCCTTCCTCGAGAAGCACGGCTTCGGGCGCGCTCGTCGCTATCTCCTGCAGCACGACGGCAGGTTCTACGACTCCAAGGCGATCGTGGGCGTCGCCCACGGCTATCTGGCCGGACAGGACGAACTGGAGTCCGGTGAGTTCTCCGGAGGCGAGGGCCACGCGGTCTCGCTGCTTCGCCAACTGGGCTTCACCGTGGTCGACGAGGCAACGACCGAAGCCTGACGCGACCGGACGCCGCTCGCAGTAGTCGGCTCGTCTGCCCCAGCACTGCTGGAACCGGTCGAACACCTCCTCCGGCAGATACTGGGGGCGGCCGGCTCCGGCCGCCCCGCAGCGTGGTCTTCTGTGGCCGGTACGGGGTGTTCGGGGGCGTTCGGCATGGAACGGGCCCGGACGCACCATGTCGTCCGGGCCCGCGGGCAGCGGGCAGCGGGCAGCGGGCAGCGGCGGAGGCCGACTCAGAACATGCCCTTGTAACCCCGCCAGCCGGTGGCGATCTTCGTACGGCCGCCGAAAGATCCCTTTCCGTTGCCGTTGTTGCGCCACACGTTTCCGGAGGTGTCACGGGAGACGATGTCCGCCTTCCCGTCCCCGGTGATGTCACCGACGCC
>NZ_JBSFCI010000047.1:0-48085 GCF_053593375.1 Streptomyces sp. NPDC002309
ACCGCCCGGCCCTCGGTGGTGTTGATCTTCTCGCCGCGGAACATGGCGTCCCGCAGCCCGAAGACGTCCGTCGCGGCCGCCAGCTCCTGGAGCAGCCGCAGCGTCTCGTCCGTGACGAGGTGCTTGGAGTAGTCGATGAACAGATCACCGACCTGGAGTGTGTAGCCCGAGCCGCGCCCGGGTTCCGTCGCGAACAGATCCCGCAGATGGGTGTCCGCCAGCTCCTCACGGTGCTTGGCCAGAGCGGTCCACTCGGATGTCTGATTCAGCCTGCTACGGCCGTCTGCGTTCATGGTCCCAACCTAGTTGATCAGGGGGGGACGTGAGCGGTCGTCGCCTCGTCGTGCCGTGCGACAACACAGACGTCCACCGCGACCACTGGTGTCAGCGATCCTGGGACCCACGTGGGTCCGGCCGGGCACCACGGGGTGCCCGGCCGGATCCAACTGCTAGATCTCGCCGCGGAGTTTGGCGAGCGCCTCGGCGAGGATGGCCTCGCCGTCCGCGTCGCTGCGGCGCTCCCGCACATAGGCGAGGTGCGTCTTGTAGGGCTCGGTGCGCGGCGGGTCCGGGGGGTTGTCCCGGTCCTGACCGGCAGGGAAGCCGCAACGCGGGCAGTCCCAGGTGTCGGGGACCTGCGCGTCGCTGGCGAAGCTGGGCTGCGTCTCATGCCCGTTGGAGCACCAGAAGGAGATGCGCAGACGGGGCGCGGACTCGCCCCGCTCGGCCTCGCCCATAGGCCCCGCCCCGACCCGGCTTCCTCGGATCGCGTTGCCACTTGCCACGGTCGTAACTCCCTGCGTGATGGTGCCGCGAAGCGAGTCGGCGTTTCGCTTCGCTGCGAGCGCCTCAGTCTACGTAAGGCCCAACGCGCGTCCAGTGATTGGAGTTACAACCCCCCACCCAGACGCAAGCCCCATGATAGGCCGCGCTCAGCTGCGCGTACCGAACATGGGGCGTTACGTGCGAAACGCGTACGCGTCTCAGTTGTTGATCTTCATCATGATGCCCAGCACGACGATGCACGCGAACCACAGCAGACCGACCACCAGGGTGATCCGGTCGAGGTTGCGCTCGGCGACGGAGGAGCCGCCGACGGACGACTGCATACCGCCACCGAACATGTCGGAGAGGCCGCCTCCCTTTCCCTTGTGCATCAGCACCAGCAGCATCAGCAGCAGGCTGAAGACGATCAGGGCGATCGAGAACCCCAAAACCACGGCTGGACCAACTTCCTCGGAAACGGATGAACGACGGGGGCACAGCGTTTACAGCCATGCCCCCGCAAGGGTACGACGGATCGCCGTCAGCGCCTACTCACTGATCGACTCGGGGCAGGCGGGTGAGCGGCCCGCTCACTGGTCGCGGAAGCGCACGATCCTGACGAACTCGTCCGCGTCCAGCGAGGCGCCGCCGACCAGCGCGCCGTCGATGTCGGCCTGCGCCATGATCTCGGCCACGTTCCCCGACTTCACGGAGCCGCCGTACTGGATGCGGACCTTGTCGGCCACGTCCTGGGTGTACAGCTCGGCGATCTTGCCGCGGATGGCGGCGCAGACCTCCTGGGCGTCCTCGGCGCCGCAGACCTTGCCGGTGCCGATGGCCCACACCGGCTCGTAGGCGATCACGACCGTCTCGGCCTGCTCGGCCGGGATGTCCTTCAGGCCACCCTCGACCTGCGTCAGCGTGTGCGGGACGTGGTTGCCCGCCTCCCGCACCTGAAGCTCCTCGCCGACGCACAGGATCGGCGTCAGGTCGTGCTTGAAGGCGGCCTTGACCTTGGCGTTCACCAGCTCGTCGGTCTCACCGTGGTACTGGCGGCGCTCGCTGTGGCCGATCGCCACGAACGTGCACTTCAGCTTGGCCAGCAGGGAGCCGGAGATCTCACCGGTGTACGCGCCGGATTCATGGGCCGAGATGTCCTGGGCGCCGTACTTGATCTTCAGCTTGTCGCCGTCGACCAGCGTCTGCACGGAGCGCAGGTCGGTGAAGGGGGGCAGGACGGCGACCTCGACGGCCTCGTAGTCCTTGTCGGCCAGGGCGAAGGCGAGCTTCTGGACGTGGGCGATGGCCTCGAGGTGGTTGAGGTTCATCTTCCAGTTGCCCGCCATCAGCGGCGTGCGCCCGGAAACATTGGATGCAGCCATCGGGGTCAGTCCTCCAGTGCGGCGAGGCCGGGGAGCGTCTTGCCCTCGAGGTATTCGAGGGAGGCGCCGCCACCGGTCGAGATGTGGCCGAATGCGTTCTCGTCGAAGCCCAGGGTGCGCACGGCCGCGGCGGAGTCGCCGCCGCCGACCACCGTGAAGCCCGGGGAGTCGATGAGGGCCTGGGCGACCGCCTTGGTGCCCTCGGCGTAGTCGGGGTGCTCGAAGACGCCCATGGGGCCGTTCCAGAAGACGGTGCCGGCGTCGACGAGCTTCGAGGCGTACAGCTTGCGGGTCTCCGGACCGATGTCCAGACCCTCCTGGTCGGCCGGGATGGCGTCCGCGGCGACGGTCGTGGGGTCGGCCGGGGCCTTGGTCTTCAGGTCGGGGAAGTCGGGGGCGACCAGGACGTCCACCGGCAGGACCAGCTCGACGCCGTTCTTCTCGGCCCGCTCCATGTACTCCTGGACGACCGGGATCTGGTCCTCCTGGAGCAGCGAGATGCCGACCTCGTGCCCCTTGGCCTTCAGGAAGGTGTACGCCATACCGCCGCCGATCAGCAGGCGGTCGGCCTTGCCGAGGAGCTGGTCGATCACGGCGAGCTTGTCGGAGACCTTGGCGCCGCCGAGGGCGACGACGTAGGGCCGCTTGACGTCGTCGGTGAGCTTCCCGAGGACGCCGACCTCGGTGGCGATCAGGTAGCCGGCGTAGTGCGGCAGCCGGGCCGGCAGATCGAAGACCGAGGCGTGCTTGCGGTGGACCGCGCCGAAGCCGTCGCCGACGTAGACGTCGGCGAGGGCGGCGAGCTGGTCCGCGAAGGCGGCGCGCTCGGCGTCGTCCTTGCTCGTCTCGCCGGCGTTGAAGCGCAGGTTCTCGATGACCGCGACCTGCCCGTCGGCGAGGGAACCGACGGCCGCCCGGGCCGAGTCGCCGACGGTGTCGGTGGCGAACCGGACGTCGGCGCCGAGGAGTTCACCGAGTCGCGCGGCGGCCGGGGCGAGCGAGTAGGCGGGGTCCGGGGCACCCTTGGGGCGGCCCAGGTGCGAGGCGACGACCACGCGGGCGCCCGCGTCGGCCAGCGCCTCGACGGTGGGCAGCACGGCGCGGATACGGCCGTCGTCGGTGATGGTGGTGCCGTCCAGCGGCACGTTGAGGTCGGCGCGGACGAAGACCCGCTTGCCGGCCACACCGTCCGATAGAAGCTCGTCGATCGTCTTCATGAAGGGGCTCCTGGGAAGGGCTCTCGATACGAGTGGGCTGGTCGATCTGCACGCGAGTCAGGGCTCGGGCGGCGCGGCGTGCGCTGCCCGAGCCCTGCCCTCACGTCAAGATGCCTGCGAGATGCTGCTCAGAGCTGGTTGCCGACGAAGACCGTGAGGTCGACGAGGCGGTTCGAGTAGCCCCACTCGTTGTCGTACCAACCGAGGATCTTCACCGTGTTGCCCTCCTGGACCATGGTCAGGGAGGAGTCGAAGGTGCAGGACGCCGGGTCGCTGACGATGTCCGAGGAGACGATCTCGTCCTCGGTGTAGACCAGGTAGCCCTTGAGGTCGCCGTCCTCGGACGCCTTCTTGAACGCGGCGTTGACCTCGTCCTTGGTGACCTCGCGCTGCAGGGTGACGACCAGGTCGGTGGCCGAGCCGGTCGGGACCGGGACGCGCATCGCGATGCCGTCGAGCTTGCCCTTGAGCTGCGGCAGGACCAGGGCGGTGGCCTTGGCGGCACCCGTCGTGGTCGGGATGATGTTCTCGGCGGCGGCACGGGCGCGGCGCAGGTCCTTGTGCGGGAAGTCCAGGATGCGCTGGTCGTTCGTGTACGCGTGGACCGTCGTCATCAGGCCCTTGACGATGCCGAAGTTCTCGTCGAGCACCTTGGCCATCGGCGCCACACAGTTGGTGGTGCAGGAGGCGTTGGAGATGACGTCATGGTTCGCCGGGTCGTACTTGTCCTGGTTGACGCCCATGACGATGGTGATGTCCTCGTCCTTGGCCGGAGCCGAGATGAGGACCTTCTTCGCGCCACCGGCGAGGTGCTTGGCGGCGTCCTCGCGCTTGGTGAAGATGCCGGTCGACTCGACGACGATGTCGACGCCCAGCTCGCCCCACGGGATGTCGGCGGGGTTGCGCTCGGAGAGCACCTTGATGGTCTTGCCGTCCACGGTGATCGTGTCGGCGGTGTGCGTCACCTCGTGCTTGAGACGGCCCAGGATGGTGTCGTACTTGAGCAGGTGAGCGGTGGTCGCGGTGTCACCAAGGTCGTTGACAGCCACGATCTCGATGTCAGCACCCTGCTCCAGCAGCGCGCGGAAGTAGTTACGACCGATGCGGCCAAAGCCGTTGATGCCTACGCGGATCGTCACGAACCGATCTCCTCGTTGGTACGCCGGCCGTTGATGCCGGCGAGCTGTATGGGATGTCCCCGACCGCCTACGACCCTACCTCCCCGTGGCGCCATCGGTGACATCGAGATGGCCCATACACGGCAGGGCGGCCCGTACCAGCCAGTAGGGGTACGGACCGCCCGGGCCGTGTGGCCGGATCACCCGATTTGACTACGGACAGTGGGTGGCGTTCGACGGGATGTTCACTGGTCGAGCGCCTCGAGCGCCTCACGGACGAGATCCCGGCGGTCGGCCGCCGAGGTGACGTGTTCCAGACCGAAACCGAGCAGCACGGTGTCCTCCGTGGTAACCGCTCCATATGTCTTGAACAGTTCCCCGGACAGACCCCAGTCCGCGACCACCGCCGGGCTGCCCGCCGGCGGGCCGGTGGTGGTCCAGGCACTGAGCGAGGTCTCGAAACCGTCGGTCTGTCCCGCCGCGCCGCCGACGACGACCGTGGCGTTGTCGGCGAGGACGCCGTGGCCGCCGGAGCCGGGGTCGGTGATGTAGGCGAGGGAGACCTCGACCGTCTTCCCGGCGTACGCGGACAGATCGAACTCGACCTGCTGCCAGCCGTCGGCGGTGCCGGTGAAGCTGTTCCAGGCGCCGCTGGTCCCGGACGGCGTGCAGCCGTCGGCGCCGAGGGTCAGGTACCGCTCGAGCGCCGGGTGCGCCTGGATGAAGAAGCCGGCCTCGCACTCGGTGGGTACGGCGGTGCCGGTGGCGCCGTTCTTCTCCGGGAGCGTGGTCCAGTCGTCGGCGCCGGCGGTGTGCGCCTCCAGCACGGCGTGGTCGTAGCCCTCCTCGGTGTCCCACAGCAGCCGGGTGCGCAGGGTGGGCGCGTCGGCCGCGGTCACCGAGGTGAGGTCGACGGTGCGGGTCAGGCGGTTCCAGGCGTAGTCGGAGTGCGTGACGGCGGCCATGGACGCGCCCTCGTACGGGCCGTACGGGTTGACGGTCCCCGGGTACTGGCCCGCGCCCGCGCTCCCGAACTGCGGGAAGGTGGCGACGGGCAGGGTGTCGGAGGTGACGCCGAAGGATCCGGCGGTGTTCAGCGGGTTGCCGGGCGCGTCGCCGAGCGTGGCCGTGACGCCCCCGAGAACCCCGGTGCCGGTGAATCCGGTGACGGCCGGGAGGGACGTACGGGTGTAGGCGCCCAGGTAGTACTGGCTGAAGTCGTTCGACAGGGTGCCCCCGCCGAGGTCGACCGAGCCGCCGGCCGTCTCGCCCGCCTCGATCAGCCTGCCGCCCTCGTTGAGGAAGGCGCGCAGCTGGAGCTGGGTGGCGACACCGGGGCGGACGGCGCCGGTGTGGTGGACGACCGTGTCGAAGTGCGTCAGCACGCCGAGCGCGTCCGGTGCGCCCTGGGTGGCGACGTCCCAGACGACGGCCCGCTCGCCGTTGGCCTTCAGCGCGTCGACGTACTTCTGCGCGTGGGCCGCGGGCGCGCCCTCCTCGGCGACGACGAGGACGTCGGCGCGCGGCCGTTCGGCGATCGTGTAGGTGAAGTGCTCGCTCGTGGTGGGCTTCCCGGACCGCGTCTCGCCGGAGAACCAGACCTCGACCTTGTCACCGGGCACGCCGTCGGCGACCTTCGCCCGGTACTCGTCGAAGTAGAGGTTGTCCTCACCGCCGAACGTCTCGCCGCCCTTCCAGGGCCGCAGCCGCATGTCGAGCGTACGGCCGCCGTTGACGCGGTACTTGAGCTCCTTGTCGCGTACGGACTTCCGTGCGACGACGGAGACCTCCTGGTCGGCGCCGCGCGAGTACGACGTCGTGAACGTCGCCGGGGTGAAGTCGGGCGCGTCCACGCCGACCGACGACCTGGGCCGGTCGGGCCGCGCGGCGGACTCGGCGACGGAGAGCGCGAACGGGACGTTCTTGACGAACTCCTCCTGGATCAGCTTCTCGTCGTCCGGGAAGGTGAAGATCGACTCGCAGTCCACCGGGTTCCAGGCGTCGTCGGGGTCGACGTTCGAAACGGTCTGGCAGGTGGACATCTCCGGGGTGAACATCGCGGTGCCGTGGACGTTGGCCGCGTGGCCGTCCGCCTCGCCGTTGGTCGTGTACAGCTCGGAGGAGAGCTGCGGGTGGTAGCCGGGGATCGCGGAGTTGTCCGGTGTGCCGGCCAGCGACTTGTAGAGGACGTCGTCCGGGGTCGGGGTCGCGACCTGCCAGCCGACGCCGTAGAGCAGCAGTTCGGCGGCGGAGTGGTAGTTGATGCCGTACTCGAAGCCGATCCGCCGTTCGAAGGCGTCCAGCGCCTTGGTCTCGGGCTCGGAGTTCGGGCCGGGGCCGCGGTAGGTCTGGCTGGTGGGGAACGGGGACGAACCCTCGTCGTCGTAGCCCCACTTGTAGGAGAAGTTGCGGTTGAGGTCGACACCGTCACCGATGGTGTGGGCGCCGTCGCCATTGTTGTCGCGCATGTTCTTGCGCCACTGGCGGTCGCCGTCGGCGTGGTGCGTCCAGTCGTAGCCGTCGGGGTTGGCGGAGAGGACGAACCACAGTTCGGTGGTGTCGACGATCTTCCGGACGCGCTTGTCGGTGGCGTACTTGTCGAGGTAGTGGTGCATCAGCCGCCGGGTCATCTCCGGCGTGATCCACTCGCGCGCGTGCTGGTTGGAGAGGTAGAGGACGGCGGGCTTGGCGCCGTCCTTGGTCTTCTTGGCGTTCTTGGTCAGCTTGAGGGCGAGGATGTCCTGGCCCTGCAGGGTCTTGCCGAGGGACACGACCTTGGTCAGGGACGGGTGCTGCTGACCGGTCCGGAGGATCTCCTCCTTGAGGTTGCCCTTCCCGCTGTACGGCCGGAAGACCCCGTCGCCCGCGGCGGCCACGCGTGCGCGTGCCTTGGCGGAGAGCTTGTGCTCGGTGAGGTCGACGCCCTGCCGCTCCAGCTTCCCGGCCTGCTTGTCGGTCAGGTAGACCTCGACGGTGGCGGTGCCCTTGTCCGGGATCTGTTCGCCGAGTTCGTGGCTGTCCTGCCCGGTGGCGAGCAGCAGGGGTACCTGCTGCCGGGTGACATCGGCGCGGAAGACCTTGACCTCTTCGGTGTCCGGGTGGGACGCCTTCTGGTCGGCCTGTGCCGCGGGCGCCACGGTGAGGCCGCCCAGCAGGAGCACGCCGGCGGCGAGGATCGTTCTCGCTCTTCGTCTCATGAGCCCCCCTTGCGGTGGTTCGCCACAGTGGCGAATGGATGCCAGGCTCATGACAGATCATGGTCAAGTCAAGAGCACGTCGGGGGAGTTGGGGGCGTCTGGACGCTACCGGCATGGCAGGGACGGGGTGAGATGAGCAGGGGTGGGGCGAGTTGAGCAGGGGGCCGCCGACGCGGGGCGGGATGAGCAGGGGTGGGCGCCGACGCGGGGCGGGATGAGCAGGGAGGCCGCGGGCGCAGGGCGGGATGAGCAGGGGGGCCGCCGACGCGGGGCGGGATGAGCAGGGGTGAGCGCCGACGCGGGGCGGGACACCGAGCCAGACGCGACACGGGGGCGGGGCGAGATGCCGGTGCCTGTGCCGGGGGCGGGGGCGATGCCCGTGCCGGGCGGGTGGTCGGTGCCAGGTGCGAACGCCCGTACCGGGCGGAACGCTGGCGCCGGGCGGCACGCTGGCGCCGGGTGCAACGCCCTTGCCGCACGAGAAGCCCGAGCCAGGTGCAACGCCCTTGCCGCACGAGAAGCCCGAGCCGGGCGGGACGCCCGAGCCGCCGGAGGCCCGAGCCGGGTGGGACACGCCTGGCATGACGCTCGGGCGGGACGTCGGTGCCGGTGCCGCGCGGGACGCCAGTGCCCGGCATGACGTCCGTGCCGCGCGGGACGCCCGAGCCGCGCCGGGCGCGGCGAGGGCCGGCACCGGTGGGTCCGACGCGGCGTCACCCGACGAGGTTGTCCGCCAGTTCCTCGCTGAGGTTCGCCTCGGTGCCCGGGATGCCGAGGTCCGACGCGCGCTTGTCGGCCATCGCCAGCAGCCGGCGGATACGGCCCGCGACGGCGTCCTTGGTCAGCGGCGGGTCGGCCAGCGCGCCCAGCTCCTCCAGCGATGCCTGCTTGTGGTCCATGCGCAGCCGACCGGCGGCAGCGAGGTGCTCGGGCACGTCGTCGGCGAGGATCTCCAGCGCGCGCTGCACCCGGGCACCGGCGGCGACCGCCGCCCGCGCGGAGCGGCGCAGATTGGCGTCGTCGAAGTTGGCGAGCCGGTTGGCGGTCGCCCGCACCTCGCGGCGCATCCGCCGCTCCTCCCAGGCCAGCACCGACTCATGGGCACCGAGCCGGGTCAACAGCGCGCCGATCGCGTCACCGTCACGGACGACGACCCGGTCCACTCCCCGCACCTCGCGGGCCTTCGCGGCGATCGACAGCCGACGTGCGGCACCCACCAGGGCGAGCGCCGCCTCGGGGCCCGGGCAGGTCACCTCCAGGGAAGAGCTGCGGCCGGGCTCGGTGAGCGAGCCGTGGGCCAGGAAGGCCCCGCGCCAGGCGGCCTCCGCGTCGCAGGTGGCCCCCGAGACCACCTGCGGCGGCAGACCCCGGATCGGGCGTCCCCGGCCGTCGACCAGGCCCGTCTGCCGGGCGAGCTGATCGCCACCCGCGACGACCCGCACGACGTAGCGCGAACCGCGCCGCAGGCCGCCGGGAGCCATCACGATGAGCTCCGAGCTGTGCCCGAAGATCTCCAGGATGTCCCGCTTGAGTCGCCGCGCCGCCATCGCGGTGTCCAGCTCCGCCTCGATCACGATGCGCCCGCTGACCAGGTGAAGGCCGCCGGCGAACCGCAGAATGGCGGAGACCTCCGCCTTCCTGCAGCAGGTGCGGGTGACGGGGAGCCGGGAGATCTCGTCCTTCACCGCTGCCGTCATCGCCATGGGCCGATCCTTCCATGCATCCGAAAAATACGGTCGTACGCGGCGGCCAGCAGCTCCGGGTCGTGCCGCGGAGTTCCGTCCCTCCGGGCCACGGGCGCCAGCTCGACCGCGGCACCGAAACGCTTGGCGGCGTCGGTCAGTGAGTCGCGGTCGAGCACGGCGGCCTCGTCGGCCAGCACCACGTCCAGGGCGAGTTTAGGGGCGTGTCGTCCCAAAACCTCCAAATGACGCTGCGGGGAGAAGCCCTCGGTTTCTCCGGGCTGTGGAGCGAGGTTCAGCGAGAGCACCCGGCGGGCCTTGGTCTGGGAGACGGCGTCCAGCAGTTCGGGGACGAGCAGGTGCGGGATGACCGAGGAGAACCAGGAGCCCGGTCCGAGCACCACCCAGTCCGCGTCCAGGACCGCCTCGACGGCCTCCGGGACGGCAGGCGGGTCGTTCGGCACCAGGTGCACGGACTGCACCTCGCCCGGCGTGAGGGCGACGGTCGCCTGCCCGCGCACGGTGTCGATGTCCTCGGGGCGTTCCCGGTCGTGGCCCTTGACCAGCGCCTGGAGCTCCAGCGGCACGGCGGACATGGGCAGCACGCGCCCGTGCGCGCCGAGCAGCTTGCCGACCAGGTCGAGGGCCAGGACATGGTCGCCGAGCTGCTCCCACAGGGCGACGATCAGCAGGTTGCCGACCGCGTGGCCGTGCATCTCGCCGCCGGAATGGAAGCGGTGCTGGATGACCCGCGCCCAGGTCTGGCCCCACTCGTCGTCGCCGCACAGCGCGGCCAGGGCCTTGCGCAGGTCGCCGGGCGGCAGGACGCCCAGCTCGTCGCGGAGCCGCCCGCTGGAGCCGCCGTCGTCGGCCACGGTGACGACGGCGGTGAGGTCGCCGGTGATACGGCGGAGCGCGGCGAGCGAGGCGGACAGCCCCATACCCCCGCCGAGGGCCACCACCTTGGGCTGGGTGCCCCGGCGGCGTGCCCGGCCGCCCCGGGGCTCGGTGAGCCTGCTGCCACGCCCCTCGGGGGTGACCTTGCGCAGCCGGCTCAGCCGCAACGTACGTCCCGTCATTCCCGTCCCATGTCCCGGTGCACGACCACCGTCTCCACACCCTCGGCCGCCAGGCGCGCGGCGAGCTTCTCCGACATCGCGACCGAGCGGTGCTTGCCGCCCGTACAGCCGACCGCGATGGTCACGTACCGCTTGCCCTCCCGCCGGTAGCCGGTCGCGATGAGCTGGAGCAGCTCGGCGTACCGGTCGAGGAACTCCTTCGCGCCGGGCTGGTTGAAGACATAGCCCGACACCTCCTCGTTCAGGCCGGTGAAGGGGCGCAGCTCCGGGACCCAGTGCGGGTTGGGCAGGAAGCGGCAGTCGACGACGAGGTCGGCGTCGACCGGCAGGCCGTACTTGTAGCCGAACGACATGACGGTCGCCCGCAGCTCCGGCTCCTCCTCGCCCGCGAACTGGGCGTCCATCTTGGCGCGCAGCTCGTGCACGTTCAGGCTGGAGGTGTCGATCACCAGGTCGGCGTCGCCGCGCAGCTCGCGCAGCAACTCGCGCTCGGCGGCGATGCCGTCGACGATCCGGCCGTCCCCCTGGAGCGGGTGCGGGCGGCGCACCGACTCGAAGCGCCGCACCAGTGCCTCGTCGGAGGACTCCAGGAAGACGATCCGCCGGGTCACCCCGCGCGTGTCGAGATCGGCGAGGGACTCGCGCAGATTGTCGAAGAAGCGCCTGCCGCGCACGTCGACGACGACCGCGATCCGCGCGACGTTGCCCTGCGAACGGGCACCGAGCTCCACCATGGTGGGAATCAGCGCGGGCGGGAGGTTGTCGACCACGAACCAGCCGAGGTCCTCCAGGCACTTCGCGGCCGTCGAGCGGCCGGCTCCGGACATGCCGGAGATGATCACCAGTTCGGGGATCGCCGCTTCCGCCGCGCCCGCGTCCCCGGCCGCAGCCGCCTGCGCTCCGTCGTCCTGAGGCGCGTCATGCCGCGTGGAGTCCTCGTCGGTCACCTTGTGCGTTTCCTCGGGTTCCTGATCTCGCCGGTCCGTGGACTGCTTCTTGTGCTCGGTCATCTCTCCTGCCCCCGTCGCTCGTCCGGGGCGCCCGTGGGCACGGGCTCCCCTGGAGCACCCGCCGTCGTCCCGGGTGCTCCGTCTTCCACGTCATCCATGATCTCTCCAGTCGCCGTGTTCACGGCGGGTGCGGCCGGGGCCGCGCGGGCGAGTGCCACGGCGATCGTCTCGGCCGTCTTGCGGCCTATGCCCGGAACCTCGCAGATCTGGTCGATTGTCGCGGACCGCAGCTTCTTCACCGAACCGAAGTGCTTGATCAATGCCTGCTTGCGTGTCTCGCCGAGCCCGGGGACGTCGTCCAGGGGGCTGGAGCGGATGCGCTTGGCGCGCTTGCTGCGCTGGTAGGTGATCGCGAACCGGTGCGCCTCGTCACGGACACGCTGCAGCAGGTAGAGGCCCTCACTGCTGCGAGGCAGGACCACCGGGTCGTCGTCGCCGGGCAGCCAGACCTCCTCCAGGCGCTTGGCGAGGCCGCACACGGCGATGTCGTCGATGCCCAGCTCGTCCAGGGCCCGTCGGGCGGCGGCCACCTGCGGCCGGCCGCCGTCGACGACGACCAGCTGTGGAGGGTAGGCGAAGCGCTTGGGACGACCGTCGTCCTCGGTGAGGCCGCCGGCGAGCGGGGGCGTGTGCGTGCCGCCGCCGTTCGCGGCGCGGTCGGGGGAACCGTTCGTGTCGCCGTCCGTGAGGACGATGGTGCCGCCGTCCCGGGACGCGCCGTCCGCGGCGTCGAGCGTGGTGGCGCCGGTGGTGTCCGGTTCGCCGTCGGCCCACTCCCCCGTCCGCTCCTTCTCGGCGAGGTAGCGCCTGAAGCGCCGGGTGATCACCTCATGCATCGAGCGGACGTCGTCCTGCCCGGCGAAGCCCTTGATCTGGAACCGGCGGTACTCGCTCTTGCGCTGCAGGCCGTCCTCGAAGACGACCATGGACGCCACGACGTCCTCACCCTGGAGGTGCGAGATGTCGTAGCACTCGATCCGCAGGGGGGCGCTGTCGAGGTCCAGGGCGTCGGCGATCTCCTCCAGCGCGCGCGAACGCGTGGTCAGGTCGGAGGCACGCCTCGTCTTGTGCAGCGCGAGCGCCTGCAAGGCGTTGCGCTCCACGGTCTCCATCAGGGCCTTCTTGTCGCCGCGCTGCGGGATGCGCAGCGAGACGTTCGAGCCGCGGCGCACGGCGAGCCACTCCTGCACCGGCTCGACCGGGTCGGGCAGCGCCGGGACGAGCACCTCCTTGGGGACCGCGTCACCGGTCTCCTCCCCGTAGAGCTGCTGCAGGGCGTGCTCCACCAGGGCGGCGGTGGTGATCTCCTCGACCTTGTCGGTGACCCAGCCGCGCTGGCCGCGGACACGCCCGCCGCGGACGTGGAAGATCTGCACGGCCGCTTCCAGCTCGTCCTCGGCCACGGCGACGAGGTCGGCGTCGGTCGCGTCGGCGAGGACGACCGCGTTCTTCTCCATGGCCTTGCGAAGGGCCCCGATGTCGTCGCGCAGCCGGGCCGCCCGCTCGTACTCCAGGTCCTCGGCCGCCTGCGTCATCTGCTTCTCCAGCCGGCGCAGGTATGTGTTCGTACGCCCTGTCATGAAGTCGCAGAACTCCTCGGCCAGCTCCCGGTGGTCCTCCTCGGAGATCCGGTCGACGCAGGGCGCGGAGCACTTGCCGATGTACCCGAGCAGGCAGGGGCGGCCGGTGCGGCGGGCGTTCTTGAAGACGCCGGCCGAGCAGGTGCGCACCGGGAAGACACGCAGCATCAGGTCCACCGTGTCGCGGATGGCCCACGCGTGCCCGTACGGCCCGAAGTAGCGCACGCCCTTCTTCTTGTGGCCGCGCATCACCTGCACGCGCGGGTACTCCTCGTTCATCGTCACCGCGAGGTACGGGTAGCTCTTGTCGTCGCGGTACTTGACGTTGAACCGGGGGTCGTACTCCTTGATCCAGGAGTACTCCAGCTGCAGTGCCTCGACCTCCGTGGACACCACCGTCCACTCCACGGACGCCGCCGTGGTGACCATGCTCCGGGTACGCGGGTGCAGGCCGGTCAGGTCCTGGAAGTAGTTCGCCAGGCGCTGGCGCAGGCTCTTCGCCTTTCCGACGTAGATCACCCGGCGGTGCTCGTCGCGGAACCGGTACACCCCGGGGGTGTCCGGGATGTCTCCCGGCCTGGGGCGGTAGCTGGAGGGATCGGCCATGTCTCACACCCTACTGGCGAGCGGTGACAGTCCGGCGAGCCTGTGGACAACGCCCCCGCGGTGCCGGGCCGCCCGGTGGACGACCACCCGCGGGGCACCGGGCGAACCTCGGCCACGAGCACGCCACGGTTGGGCTTCAGGTGTTGTCGAGGCATGGTCAACACGCTTCAATGCGGAGGAACTCGGGCCGGTGAACGGCGGCGTACCGATGTGAATACGGCCTGCCGCCGCCCGGGCGCCCCGGACGACCTGCGCGAACGGTCTGACCAGCCGTCGTGATCCAGCACAGAAAGGCCCCTGCATGCCGCACGCCACACCGCACGCGGACGTCGTCCCCGCGGACCTGGACACCGACCTGCACGACGAACCGGGCCGGGAACTGGACACAGCGCTGAGCGGCGGCCCGTTCCACGTCGCGCTGCGCGCCGCGATAGCCGCCCGCGGACTGCCGCTGCAGCGGGTGCAGCACCATCTCACGCGGTACGGCGTGAAAGTCGGCGTCACGAGCCTGAGTTACTGGCAGCAGGGCGCCCGCCGCCCGCAGCGCCCCGAGTCGCTGCGGGCCGTCCGGGCCCTGGAGGAGATCCTCCAGCTCCCGGAGGAGTCGCTGATCAGACTGCTCGCCGAGCCGAGCGACGAGCGCGGGTCCGCGCACCGCCCGGAGGGCCGTTCCTACCGGTCCCTCGTCGAGGCCTCGGGTGTCCTGGAACGGCTGCTCACCGAGCTGGACGCGCCGCTCGACGGCGGGCTGCACATGCTCGGGCACCACGAACAGGTGCGGATCGGGGCGCGCCGCGAGCTGCTGGGGCGCGAGTCGCACCACATCGTGCGCGCGCACCAGGACGGCGTCGACCGCTTCGTGGCCGTCCACCACGGCGACCCCGGGTGCGCCCCGGAGCGGACGCGCGTGCACGCCCTGGAGAACTGCCGTACCGGGCAGGTCCGTTGGGAGCGGGAGACCGGGGTCCTCGTCGCGGAGCTGCTCTTCGACACCCGGCTGCGGGCCGGTGACACCTTCCTCTTCCGCTACGCCGTCGAGGACGGCACGGCGGGCGAGTCCCGCGAGTACCTGCGTGCCTTCGGGCCCGCCGGCGGGCAGTACGCCCTGCAGGTGCGGTTCGACGCCGGCGCCCTGCCGGTGCACTGCCACCGGTTCGCCCAGCACTCGGCGGCTGCTCCGCGCAGCGGCCACCAGGACCTGCCGCTGACCGGCCGGCACCACTCCGTACACCTCGTGGAGCCGCGGGTGCGGGCGGGGATCGTGGGGATCGGGTGGGAGTGGGACCTGCGGGCGTAAACGCTTGCGCAAGCGTTTACGCCCGCCATGGGATGGGATACGGTCCCCGCCAGGACGGGAACGGCCGGAGGGACCCGCATGGCGACGATGGCGGACGTGGCGCGGCGCGCCGGAGTCTCCGTGGCGACGGTCTCCCACGTGCTCAACGGCACCCGGCCGGTGCTCCCGGGGACCCGCCAGGCAGTCCTGGACGCCGTCGACGAGCTCGGCTACACCCCGAACACCCTGGCACGCTCCCTGGTGACCTCCCGCACCCGCTCCATCGGGCTCGCGGTGTCGGCCGTCAGCAACCCGTACTTCACCGAGATCCTCCAGGGCGTGGAGGAGGCCGCCGTCGGGCAGGGCTACGGCCTTCTCATCGCCGACCCGCACGACGATCCGGAGCACGAGCGCAAGGTCGTCCAGCTGCTGCACGAGCGGCGCGTGGACGGCCTGATCGTCGCACCGTCCCCCTCCCCCCGCGAACTGCTCTCCTACCTGCACCGGCATCAGGTGCCCACCGTGCTGCTGGACCGCGTGGTGGACGGCCCGGCCGACGGCACACCACGCTTCGACCAGATCTGCGCGCAGGGCTCGGAGCCGGTGGCCGGCATGGTCACGCATCTCGCGGAGCTGGGACACCGCCGCATCGGCCTGGTCGCCGGGCGGCGCGGACTGAGTACGACCGCGGAGCGGATCACCGGGTACCGGCACGGCCTCGCCGCCGCCGGGCTTCCGCACGACGAGCGGCTGGTCGTGCACGGCGACTCCGAGTCGGCGGCCGGTGAGCGGGCCACCGCCGCGCTGCTCTCCCTCGCAGCGCCGCCCACCGCCCTCGTCACCGCCAACAACGCCATGACCATCGGCGCGCTGCGCGCGCTGCGCGCCCGGGGGCTGTCCGTACCGGCCGACATCGCGCTGTGCTGCTTCGACGACTTCGCCTGGGCGGACCTGTTCTCCCCCCGGCTCACCGCGATCGCCCAGCCCGGCAAGGAACTCGGCGCCCAGGCCGTGCGCATCCTGCTCGAACGCCTCGCCGCGCCGGACCGGCCCGCCCGGACCGTGCGGCTCCCCTGCACCCTCGTCCACCGCACGTCCTGCGGCTGCCCCGAGAAAGGACCCGACTCGTGATCGTCGTCGCCGGTGAGGCCCTGATCGACCTGGTACCGCAGGGCACAGGCGCTCTGGCGGACCTCCGGCCCGCCCTCGGCGGCGGCCCCTACAACACGGCCGTGGCCCTCGGCCGGCTGGGCTCCACCACGGCCTTCTGCTCGCGCACCTCCCGTGACGCCTTCGGCGAGGCCCTGCTCGACGGACTGCGCGAGGCCGGCGTGGACGTCTCGGCGGTGCAGCGCGGCCCGGAGCCGACCACCCTGGCCGTCGCGACGATCGACGGGAACGGCTCGGCCGCCTACTCCTTCTACGTCGACGGCACCGCCGACCGGCTGTTCGCCGCCCCGGACGGCCTGCCCGCCGCCACCCGTGCGGTGTCCTTCGGCACCTGTTCGCTGGTCCTGGAACCGGGAGCGAGCACCTATGCGGAACTGATGCGCACCGCGGCCGCGCGGGGCGTGTTCACCGCGCTCGACCCCAACATCAGGGCCGGGCTGATTCCCGACGCGGACGCCTACCGGGCGCGGTTCCTCGGCTGGCTGCCCTCGGTGACCCTGCTCAAGCTCTCCGAGGACGACGCGCGCTGGCTGGGCGGCACGCCCCGCGAGTGGCTCGCGGCGGGGCCCTCAGCGGTGGTGGTCACCCGGGGCGATGACGGGATGACCGTCTTCACCCGGGACGGCGGGGAGCACTCCGTGCCTGGTGAGCGGGTCGACGTGGTGGACACGATCGGCGCCGGCGACACGGTGAACGCGGCCCTGCTGCACGGCCTGTCCGCCGGGAAGGCCCTGTCCCGCGAGGGCCTCGCCGGCCTCGACGCCGACGCCTGGACCCGGCTTCTGCGCTTCGCGGCCCGAGCCGCCGCGATCACCTGCTCACGGGCGGGCGCCGAACCGCCGTACGCCTCGGAACTGGGACCGCTGTGAGGCACCTGCCGGCACAGGAGCAGAGCTCGACCGGCACGCGAGGGAGCGGTGCTTGACCGGCACGGCGAAGGGGCGGTGCCTGACCGCGGGATGGCGCAGGAACGGTGCCTGACCACGCGATGGCGCAGGAACGGTGCCTGCCGGCACGGCGGAAGGGGGCGTCGCCCGACCCGCACAGCACAGCGCAGCGCAGCGCAGGTGATCCCATCCGCACGGCGAAGGGGCGTCGCCCGACCCGCACAGCGAGGCGACGGCACCCGACCCGCACAGCGACGCGACCGTCCCGACGGCACAGCGAAGGGGTGGCACCCCACCCGCACGGCGACGCAACGGCACCCCACCCGCACGGCGAAGGGGCGGCGCCCGGCGGGCACTCCCGCGGTCACCGCCCCTCCGTGTGCCGTGCTCAGGCCTTCCGGGCCCGCGTCGTCTTCTTCGCGGGCGCCTTCCCTGCCGCCTTCTTCGCCGACGGATCACCGACCGCCCTGGCCGTGGCGGTCCTCTTGGCCGGCGCCTGCGCCTGCGCCGCCACCGTCTTCCTGGCCGCGGCCTTGCGCGGAGCCTTCACCGCGCTGGCGTCGCTGATCCGGTCGGCGCCGAGGACCTCCCGCAGGAACTTGCCGGTGTGGCTCGTGGACACCGCGGCGACCTCCTCCGGAGTGCCCTCGGCGACGACGAGGCCACCTCCGGCGCCACCCTCGGGACCCATGTCGACCAGCCAGTCGGCCGTCTTGATCACATCGAGGTTGTGCTCGATGACGATCACCGTGTTGCCCTTGTCGACCAGTCCGGACAGCACCTTGAGGAGCTTGCTGATGTCCTCGAAGTGCAGACCGGTGGTCGGCTCGTCGAGGACGTAGACCGTGCGGCCGGTCGAGCGCTTCTGGAGCTCGCTGGCGAGCTTCACACGCTGGGCCTCACCGCCGGAGAGGGTGGTCGCCGACTGGCCGAGCCGGACATAGCCGAGGCCCACGTCGTGCAGCGTCCTGAGGTGGCGGGCGATGGCGGGGACGGCCTCGAAGAAGTCGAGGGCCTCCTCGATCGGCATGTTGAGGACCTCGGCGATGGACTTGCCCTTGTAGTGGACCTCCAGGGTCTCCCGGTTGTACCGGGCACCGTGGCAGACCTCGCACGGGACGTACACGTCCGGGAGGAAGTTCATCTCGATCTTGATCGTGCCGTCGCCCGCGCAGTTCTCGCAGCGGCCGCCCTTGACGTTGAAGGAGAAGCGACCGGGCAGGTAGCCGCGGACCTTCGCCTCGGTGGTCTCGGCGAACAGCTTGCGGACGTGGTCGAAGACACCGGTGTACGTCGCCGGGTTGGACCGCGGAGTGCGGCCGATGGGCGACTGGTCGACGTGGACGACCTTGTCGACGAGGTCGTCGCCGTCCACGCGCGTGTGCCGGCCGGGCACGTTCCTCGCGCCGTTCAGCTCGCGGGCCAGGTGCGTGTACAGGATGTCGTTGACCAGCGTCGACTTGCCGGAGCCGGACACGCCCGTGACCGCCGTGAAGACGCCCAGGGGGAAGGACACGTCGATGTCCTGGAGGTTGTTCTCCCGGGCGCCGCGCACGGTGAGCCGGCGGGTGGGGTCGAGGGGCCGGCGGATGTCCGGCAGCGGGATGGCCTTCTTGCCGGAGAGGTACTGACCGGTCTGCGACTCCTCGTTGGCCAGCAGCTCCTTCAGGGAGCCGCTGTGCACGACCTTGCCGCCGTGCTCGCCCGCGCCGGGGCCGATGTCGACGACCCAGTCGGCGACCTTGATGGTGTCCTCGTCGTGCTCGACGACGATGAGCGTGTTGCCCATGTCGCGCAGCCGGACCAGGGTCTCGATCAGCCGGTGGTTGTCCCTCTGGTGCAGACCGATGGACGGCTCGTCGAGGACGTAGAGCACGCCGACGAGGCCGGAGCCGATCTGGGTGGCCAGGCGGATGCGCTGGGCCTCGCCCCCGGACAGGGTGCCCGCCGCACGGTTCAACGAGAGGTAGTCCAGGCCGACGTCGACCAGGAAGCGCAGCCGCTCGTTGACCTCCTTCAGCACACGCTCGGCGATCTTCTTGTCGCGGGCGGTGAGCTTCAGCTCGCCCAGGAACTCCGCGCAGTCGCTGATCGACATCGCGGAGACCTCGGCGATCGACTTCCCCATGATCGTGACCGCGAGGACGATCGGCTTGAGGCGCGTGCCCTCACAGGTCGGGCAGTGCACCTCGCGCATATAGCCCTCGAAACGCTCACGGCCGGCGTCGGACTCGGCCTCGCTGTGGCGGCGCTTGACGAAGGGGACCGCGCCCTCGAAGGGCGTGGTGTAGACGCGCTCGCGGCCGTACCGGTTGCGGTAGCGGACCTCGATCTGGGTCTTGTGGCCGTACAGCAGCGCCTTCTTCGCGCGCTGCGGCAGACCCGCGAAGGGAATGTCCGTCCGGAAGCCCAGAGCGTCCGCGAGGGCGCCGATGAGGCGGCTGAAGTAGTCCTTGGTGTGGCCGTGCGACCAGGGGTGGATCGCGCCCTCGTCGAGGGACTTGTCCTCGTCCGGGACGATCAGCTCCGCGTCGACCTCCATGCGCGTGCCGATGCCGGTGCACTCGGGGCAGGCGCCGAAGGGCGAGTTGAAGGAGAAGGAGCGCGGCTCCAGCTCCTCGAAGGAGAGGTCGTCGTAAGCGCAGTACAGGTGCTCCGAGTACATGCGCTCACGCTCGGGGTCGTCCTCGGGGAGGTCGACGAAGTCGAGCACGACCATGCCGCCGGACAGGCCGAGCGCGGTCTCGACGGAGTCGGTCAGTCGGCGCTTTGCGGAGTCCTTCACCGTGAGGCGGTCGATGACCACCTCGATGGTGTGCTTCTCCTGCTTCTTCAGCGTGGGCGGGCTGGAGAGCTGGATCGTCTCCCCGTCCACCCGCGCGCGGCTGTACCCCTTGGTCTGGAGGTCGGCGAAGAGGTCGACGAACTCGCCCTTGCGCTCGCGCACCAGCGGGGAGAGCACCTGGAAGCGGCTCCCCTCCGGCAGCTCCAGGACCTTGTCGACGATGGCCTGCGGCGACTGGCGGGCGATCGGGCGGCCGCACTCCGGGCAGTGCGGCTTGCCGATGCGCGCGAAGAGCAGGCGCAGGTAGTCGTAGACCTCGGTGATGGTGCCGACCGTCGAGCGCGGGTTGCGCGAGGTCGACTTCTGGTCGATGGAGACCGCCGGGGACAGACCCTCGATGAAGTCGACGTCCGGCTTGTCCATCTGGCCCAGGAACTGGCGGGCGTACGAGGAGAGCGACTCCACGTAGCGGCGCTGGCCCTCGGCGAAGATGGTGTCGAAGGCCAGGGACGACTTGCCCGAACCCGACAGGCCCGTGAAGACGATGAGCGAGTCGCGAGGCAGATCGAGCGAGACGTTCTTCAGGTTGTGCTCGCGCGCGCCACGGACGATGAGACGGTCGGCCACGCCGGTCCGCACCTTTCATGGAAGAAGTGACAGGGGCGAGACCCCCGCTGCTTTCTCAGACTAGGGGGAGCCACTGACAACGCCGGTCGGAACCCCGGAGTCCATAACAATCCCCGGCTCTCCAGCATGCCCGACGCCACCGCCGACCTTATAGCACGTGCATTCGATTTATGGCCGGGCTTCACCACCTTCACCCGAAGGAGTGACGAGGCTAGGGTCGGCGTCATGACTGATCACGAGCGTGACCTGGCCTCTGTACGGGACGCGACGGAACGGCTGCTCACCGCAGCGGCCAAGCTGGACAACGCCGCTGTGACCGAACCGTCACGGCTCCCCGGCTGGAGCCGCGGCCACGTGCTCGCCCACCTCGCCCGCAACGCGGACGCCATCGTCAACGTGCTCCACGGCCGCCCCATGTACGCCTCGGCGGAGGCCCGGGACGCCGACATCGAGCGGGACGCCCCGCGCCCCCTGGACGCCCAGCTCGCCGACGTCCGGGAGAGCGCCGCCCTCCTCCAGGAGGTGGCCGAGGCGCCGGCCGACTGGTCCCGCACGGTCGAGCTGCGCAACGGCGTGACCGACTCCGCGTCGCGGGTGCCGTTCCGGCGCTGGGTCGAGGTCGAACTGCACCATGTCGACCTCGGCATCGGTTACGAGTTGGAGGACCTGCCGCAGGAGTTCACGGACCGGGAGATCGACTTCCTCACCCGACGGTTCACCGGCCACCCCGACGTGGCGCCCACCCGGCTGACGGACGGCACGCGCGCGTGGAGCACCGGCCGCCGGGCGGACACGGACCGGGCGGCGGGCGGGGCCGAGGTCACCGTCACGGGACCCCCGGCCGACCTGGTGGGCTGGCTCGCCGGACGACGGGACGGCTCCGGGCTGACCGTCGAGGGGGGCCGGCTGCCCTCGCTGCCCCCGCTCTGAGAACGCCGATGCCCTGCTCGCCGTACGTCCGCCGCCCTAGACTGACGGCATGACGTACAGCGGACAGGTGACGGTCGGCGGCCCGGCGGACGTGCACGAGCTCAAGGACCTGATGATCACCAAGATCGCGGTGGGCCCGATGAACAACAACGCCTATCTGCTGCGCTGCCGGGCCACCGACGAGCAGTTGCTGATCGACGCCGCCGCCGACGCGCACATGCTGCTCGGCACGATCGGTGACGACGGCATCGCGTCCGTCGTCACCACGCACCAGCACGGCGACCACTGGCAGGCACTCGCGGAGGTCGTCGCGGCCACCGGCGCCCGCACCCACGCGGGCCGCGACGACGCCGACGGCATCCCGGTGCCGACCGACGTCCTGGTCGACGACGGCGACATCGTCCGGGTGGGACGCGTGGAACTGACCGCCCGCCATCTCGTCGGGCACACCCCGGGCTCGATCGCCCTGGTCTACGACGACCCGCACGGACACCCGCACGTCTTCACCGGCGACTGCCTCTTCCCCGGCGGCGTGGGCAACACCCGCAAGGACCCGATGGCGTTCGCAAGTCTCATCCACGATGTCGAGACGAAGATCTTCGACGTGCTTCCGGACGAGACGTGGGTCTATCCGGGGCACGGTGACGACACCACGCTCGGCGCGGAGCGGCCGCAGCTGCCGGAGTGGCACGCGCGCGGGTGGTGAACCCGGGCAACGAGGTACCCCCGTCGGTTTCGCCGGGGCGTGAGCAGCGCAACGCGCGCCCCGTGTGAATCCTCTGCACACGCCGGCCCCTCGCGCGCGCTCCCCTGGCGCGTCGCGGCGCGGTCAACTGGTGGCAGCCCCGCGCGGGACGACGGCTTCCGCGCGGTATCGGGCCGCCGGTCCCTCGATCCCCGCCCTCGGCCGGCGGCCCGGGCGACTCCCCGCTCCGGGCGGCGCCCGCGGGGACTACGTGTCCGCCTGTGCCGCCCCGGCCAGCGCCGCGACCCGCTCCACGCCGAACACGTACCCCTGGACACCGCACCCCGCGATGACCCCGTCCGCGCGCAGCGAGACGTACGAGTGGTGCCGGAACGACTCCCGCTGGTGGATGTTGGAGATGTGGACCTCCAACACCGGCATGCCGTCGCAGGTGTTGAGCGCGTCGAGGAGGGCGACGGACGTGTGCGAGTATGCGCCGGGGTTGATGACGATCCCGCAGTGGTGCAGCCGCGCCTCGTGGATCCAGTCGACCAGTTCGCCCTCGTGGTTGGACTGCCGGAAGTCCACCGTGCCGCCGTGCGCGGCCGCCGCCTTGACGCACAGCGTCTCGACGTCGGCGAGGGTGTCGGAGCCGTAGATCTCCGGCTGGCGTTGCCCGAGAAGGTTCAGGTTGGGCCCGTTGAGGATCATGATCGGGGCGTTGGCCAGGGTGCGGGGCACGGTTCCTCCGGTCCGGTCGAGGTCGGGCGGCCCGCGAGAACCGCCGCTCGGACCCGGTTTATCACGGTGCGCCGACAGCGGGGTCCCTCGTAGCCTCCCCGCATGACCGCACCCGCTTACCCTCCCAAGCCGTCGCCCGGCGACCGGATCGCCGTGATATCGCCCTCCTCGGGACTGCCGGGCCTCTTCCCGCGCCCCTACGAGCTGGGGCTGGAGCGGCTGCGCGCCGAGTACGGCCTCGAACCGGTGGAGTACCCGGCGACCCGCAAGATGGGATCGACGCCCCAGGAGCGGGCCGACGACATCCATGCCGCGTTCGCCGACCCGGACATCAGGGCGGTGATCGCCTCGATCGGCGGCGATGACCAGATCACCGTGCTGCCCTTCCTGGACCGGGAGTTGATCCGGGCGAACCCGAAGCCGTTCTTCGGGATGAGTGACAACACCAATCTGCTGGCCTTCCTGCGCAACTGCGGGGTGGTCGGCTATCACGGGGCGTCGGTGATGTGCGAGTTGGGCCGTCCCGGCGCCATGCATCCCTGGACGACCGAGTCGCTCCGCGCGGCGCTGTTCACGTCCGGCCCGTACGAACTGCGGCCCGCCGAGCGCTGGAACGACGTCAACCGCGACTGGGCCGACCCCGCCACCTTCGACACCGAACCCCCGACCCGCCCGGGCGAGGGCTGGACCTGGGTCAACTCCGGTCGCGTGGTGGAGGGCCGCGGCTGGGGCGGCTGCCTCGAGATCGTCGGCTGGCTGCTGATGGCCGAACGCGAGATCGCGCCCGACCTGGCGGAGTACGACGGCGGGGTGCTGTTCCTGGAGACCTCGGAGGACATGCCGAGCGCCGAGGAGGTCTTCCGCACCCTCAGGAACATGGGCGAGCGCGGTCTGCTGCGGCGTTTCCCCGCGCTGCTCATGGGCCGCCCCAGGACATGGTCCTTCGATCGCCCCAACACTCCGGAGGAGGGGGCGCGTTACGCGGCCGAGCAGCGCGAGGCCGTACTGCGCGCGCTGCGGGTGTACGCCCCTGACACCCTGGTCGTCTTCGATGTGGACCTCGGCCACACGGACCCGCAACTCGTCATCCCCTACGGAGGTCTGATCCGGGTCGACGGCCCCGCACGGCGCATCACGGTCACCTACTGAGGCGCGGCCCGTGCCCCCGCGCGCCCCCGTAACCGGTCGTCACCGTGGGTAGTTGACGCGGCATGCAAGACGTACGCTCCGTAAGGGCACCTTCCATGCTGCGGCTCGCCGCCGCCTCGCTCGCCGGGACGGCCATCGAGTTCTACGACTTCTTCGTCTACGGGACCGCGGCGGCTCTGGTCCTCGGTCCACTGTTCTTCCCGACGTTCTCGCCTCTGGCGGGGACGCTCGCCGCCTTCGCCACCTTCGGCGTGGGTTTCGTGGCACGGCCGCTGGGCTCCGTGCTCTTCGGGCACATCGGGGACCGGCACGGACGGCGGCCGGTCCTGGTCGGCTCGCTGCTGATCACCGGGGTGTCGACGGTCGCCGTCGGCTGCGTACCGACGTACGGCTCGATCGGTGTGGCCGCTCCCCTGCTGCTGCTCGTCCTGCGTTTCGTGCAGGGGCTCGGGCTCGGCGGCGAGTGGGGCGGGGCGGTGCTGCTGACGGCCGAGCACGCGCCTGCCGAGCGGCGTGGGCTGTGGTCGAGCTTTCCGCAGATGGGGCCGCCGGTGGGCTTCCTGCTGGCGAACGGTGCGGTGCTGACGCTGTCGGCGACCCTGACCGACGCGCAGTTCGCCGCCTGGGGGTGGCGGGTGCCGTTCTGGGCCGCCGGGGTGCTGGCACTGGTGGGGCTGTGGCTGCGCTCGTCGCTCACCGAGAGCCCCGGCTTCCTGCAGATCGACGACCACGCGCGCGTGCCGCTGGCCGAGGTCGTGCGCGAGCACTGGCGGCTGGTGCTGCTGACCGCCGGGGCGCTCGCCGTGGGCTACGCGATCTTCTACGCCGTGACCACCTGGTCGCTGGCGTACGCGACGGAGCGGCTCGGGGTGAGCCGTACCGTCATGCTGACCTGCATCATGGCCGCCGTCGTGCTGAAGGGCGCGCTCACGCCGCTGGCGGCGGTGCTCGGCGACCGCCACGGGCGGCGGCCTCTGTGTCTGATCGGGTGTACGGCGGCCGTCCTGTGGATGTTCCCGATGGTCGCGCTGCTCGCGACCGGCGACCCGCTGCTGATCTTCCTCGGATTCCTGGTGGCGCTGCTCGCGTTCGTCACGATGTTCGGGGTGATCGCCGCGTATCTGCCGGAGCTGTACGAGCCCCGGGTGCGCTGCACGGGTGCCGCCGTCGGCTACAACCTCGGCGGCGTCCTGGGCGGCGCGCTCACCCCCGTCGCGGCGACAGCGCTGGCCGAACAGGGCGGTCGGGTGCCGTGGGGCGTCGGCGCCTATCTGACCGGCATCGCGCTGCTCAGCCTGGCCTGTTTCGCGCTGCTCCCGGAGACACGCCCGACGGCGGCGCGCCGGGCCAGGACGGGGACGGAGGCGGGGGCGGAGGCGGCCGCGGGCTGACCGCACGGGCCACCCGCGCCGGCCAGGGCGAGCGCCCCGGGAAACCGCCCTACGGGTTGACCGCCAGTTCCAGATAGGCGGCCAGGATCACGAGGTGGACGCCTCCCTGCAACGGGGTGGCCCGGCCCGGCACCACCGTCAGGGAGGCGACCACGACGGTCAGCGCGAGCAGCACCATGTGTGTGGCGCCGAGGCCGAGGACGAGGGGTCCGGAGAGCCAGATGGAGGCCAGGGCCACGGCGGGGATCGTCAGGCCGATGCTGGCCATGGCGGACCCGAGCGCGAGGTTGAGACTGGTCTGCACCCGGTCGCGCCGCGCGGCACGCAACGCGGCGATGGTCTCGGGGAGCAGCACCAGCAGCGCGATGATCACACCGACGACGGCGTGGTCCATCCCGGCGGCCGCCACTCCCGACTCGATCGTCGGTGACACACCCTTCGCCAGGCCGACCACCCCGACCAGCGCGAGCAGCAGCAGTCCGAGGCCGGTCCAGGCCCTGCCGCTGGACGGCGTCGCGGCATGGTCGTCCACGGTGATCACCTCGCCCTGGTGGGTGATGGGCAGGAAGTAGTCCCGGTGTCTGACGGTCTGGGTCGCCACGAACAGGCCGTACAGGATCAGTGAGGAGACCGCGGCGAAGGTGAGCTGCACGCCCGAGAACCGCGGGCCGGGCTCGCTCGTCGTGAACGTCGGCAGCACGAGGCTCAGCGTGGCCAGCGTGGCGACCGTCGCGAGGGCGGCGCCGGTGCCCTCGGGGTTGAAGACGGCTGTGCGGTGGCGCAGGGAGGCCGCGAGGAGGCTCAGGCCGACGATGCCGTTGCAGGTGATCATCACCGCGGCGAAGACCGTGTCCCGTGCCAGGGAGGCGCTCTTGTCGCCGCCGTCCACCATGAGTGCGACGATCAGCGCGACCTCGATGACCGTGACGGCGACGGCGAGGATGAGGGAGCCGAAGGGTTCGCCGACGCGGTGGGCGACCACTTCGGCGTGGTGCACGGCGGCCAGGACCGCGCCCGCGAGCACGACGGTCATCAGCGCGACGGCCCCGCCCGGCACGTCCCGGCCCCAGGTGAGGATCAGGAGGACCGCCGCGAGCACCGGCACCAGGGCAGTCCACCCACGGGCGAGTGACGTGAGCCGAGCGATCATGCGGTGATCGTCCCAGACCGGTTCGGACCCCGCATGCCGGCCGGGAGCAAGATGACGCGGCGGTCGGGTGACGGCGGTACGTCATCGTCCAGCCTCGTCGCGGGGGTCGCCGTGGCCTTGTTGTGGGAGTCGCGGCCGAGACGGAAGGGAGCGGTGCCCGGCGGTTCGCCGGGCACCGCTCCCGGTGCTTGTCGTCACGCGCCTGGCGCGGTCAGACGTCGACGCTGTCCTTCGACGCGTCTTCGCCGCTCTCTGGCGCCTCGGCCTGCGCCTGCTTGCGCGAGGCCATCAGGCTGGTGATCGTGGTGGCGATCAGTACGGAGCAGATCACGCCGAGCGAGACGGGGATGCTGATCTCGGGGACATGGACCCCGGACTCGTGCAGCGCGTGCAGCACCAGCTTGACGCCGATGAAGCCGAGGATGATCGACAGGCCGTACGAGAGGTGGACGAGCTTCCTCAGCAGGCCGCCGATCAGGAAGTACAGCTGCCTGAGGCCCATCAGCGCGAAGGCGTTCGCGGTGAAGACGATGTACGGGTCCTGCGTGAGGCCGAAGATCGCCGGGATGGAGTCGAGGGCGAACAGGACGTCCGTGGTGCCGATGGCCAGCATCACGACCAGCATCGGGGTCATGACCCGCTTGCCGTTCTGCTGGATCCACAGCTTGGTGCCGTGGTAGCTGTCGGCCACGCCGAAGCGGCGCTCTGCGGCCTTCAGGAGCTTGTTCTCCTCGTACTCCTCGTCCTCCGCGTCGGCCCGGGCCTCCTGGATCAGCTTCCAGGCGGTCCAGATGAGGAAGGCGCCGAAGAGGTAGAACACCCACGAGAAGCTGGCGATGATCGCGGCACCCGCGGCGATGAAGATCGTACGCAGCACCAGGGCGATGAGTACGCCGACGAGGAGCACCCGCTGCTGGTACTGCGAGGGCACGGCGAACTTCGCCATGATCAGAACGAAGACGAAGAGGTTGTCGACACTCAGCGACTTCTCGGTGATGAAGCCGGCGAAGAACTCACCCGCGGGCTGGCCGCCGCCGAAGACGAGCAGGCCGAGGCCGAACAGTCCGGCCAGGGTGATCCAGACCGCGGTCCAGATCCCGGCTTCCTTGATCGATACGTCGTGGGGCTTGCGGCCGATGAAGAAGTCGACCGCGATGAGCGCGGCAAGTCCCACGATGGTCAGGACCCAAAGGGTCACGGAAACATCCACTGCGCCTCCGGCAGTACATACGGCGAACGGTCAGGTCAGCGTCGTCGCTGCCGGAGGTCTCTTCCACCCAGAAGTGGGCCGGCGCCCCGGGATCTGGCCTGATCCGTATTGACGGGTACGCCGCAGTAGTCAGGGAGTACTCCCCTCCGTACGGAAGACAGTACCCCAATCACCAAGGAACGGTAAAGCGATTGGCAAAGCGAAGACCAAGTGCCCAGTTCAGGGGCGCTTTACCGATGTTTGGTGCGGGCGGCCGCGACCAGGCCCAGCACCTGCTGGAGCACCTGGCTCCCGGGCGGCACGAGCGAGGGCTCGTAGGTCCAGGCGTGGCCCACCCAGGGGTCGGCGAGGTGATCGTCGGGCACAGGCGTCAGCCGCAGCAGCGAACGCCACAGCGGGTCCAGCAGCGGTCCGTACGCGGCGGCGTCCTCCCGGTCCGCGACCATCATGAGGTGGACGCCCACGGCCGGGCCCTCGTCGGCCAGATAGCGCAGCCGGGTGATGGCCCGGTCGTCGAAGCCGTGCGGAAAGTCGTTGACCAGCACCAGGTTCTGGGAGGTGTCGAAGCCGGGCGGAAGGGCGTCGGCCGCACCACCGCGCACCGCCATCTGCACCAGGTCGACGCGCTGGGTGAGCCTGCCCAGGACGTCGGCCACCCCCGCGGCACCGACCGCCGGCGGCGCCGCGAGCACGCCGCTGCGCACCAGCGGGACCAGCGGCTGCGCGCCGGATCCCGCGGGGTCGATGACGTACACGGTGAACTCACCCGCCGGGTGCACGGCGAGCAGCCGCGCCACATGCGCCACCGCCGATTCCATCGCCAGACGCCGCAGGTCGTGGGCGTCGTGGAACATCCCGTCGGACGAACCGCCCCGTCCGCTGTCGATCCACAGACCGCGCTCCAACGGCAGCCGGACCAGCATCGGCACGCGCAGCTCGGCGGACTCGGGCAGATGCAGGTCGCCCAGGCGCAGGGCCATGGGCATCTCCATCGGCACGCGGTACTCGTGCCAGACGGGATTGTCCCAGCGGGCGAAGGCCGGTGGCAGCGCCGGCTCGACGACATCGCTCTCGGCGGTCAGCTGGGCGACGTCACGGTCGAAGGCCTGCCGGGCCTCGTCGACGAGCCGGCTGTGCCGGGCGCGGGCCGCCTCACGCGCGGCGTCGGCCTGTCCGCCGATCCGGCTGCGCGGGTCGGACAGGACCGCTTCCAGCTCCTTGTCCATGCGCGACTCGGCGAAGTCCACGGCGCTGCGGTAGGCGGCGGCGGTGCGGGCCAGGTCCTCGAACATGCCCCACACCTGGTTGTAGAGCCGCTCGTCCATGGACCAGCCGGTCGCGTCGCCCGCGACGGGCCGGGCGGGCTGACCGGGCGCGGCGGGAGGTGCCTGCGGCGGGGGCGGGGGCGGCGCCGAGTTCCGGCGGCGCGGGTGGTTGTAGTCGATGGGGCCGCCCGCGGGTGCCGACGGCTGGGTGAGCGCGGAGGGGTCGGAGGGCGTGGGCGCGTCGGGGGGCACCGGGCCTCCCGGGTAGCCCGCGCGCCCCGGCGGGGTGCCCTGCGGCGTCCGGGTGCCGTACGGCGAGCCGCCGGGGTCCTGGTCGCGGGTGGGTGCCGCGGTCCGGCGGGTGCGGTCGCCGTCCGCCGTACGGGGCGGGGGCGCCGCCACCGAGCGGGCCATGCCCTGGGCGACCGCGTCGTTGATGGCGCCGGCGAGCTCGTGCGCCTGGGGAACGCCCTGGTCGGTGAAGAGTTCGGCGAGACCGCCGGCATAGCCCTGACCGACGGCCCGCACCTTCCAGGCTCCCTGGCGGCGGTACAGCTCCAGGGCGACCACGGCCGTCTCGGCCTCCAGGCCGGTGACGGTGTAGCTGGCGACCTCGGTGCCGTCCAGCCCGGTGACCGCGACGAAGGGGGCGGCCACGGCACCGAAGCGACTCGGCCCCCCGACGCCGGTGGGCAGGGCGAGCAGCACATGGACGCGATGCACGGTGTCCGGCATCGCGTCCAGGTCCACCGCGAGGCGGTGGGCCGCCGCCGCCTGGCGGGGCAGTTCGAGGCCCGGCAGGGTGGGTGTGCCCGGATGGGCCACCCGCTCCGTGTCCTGGACCTTGCCCCGCTCGTCGCTGAGCGTGGCCACGGCCACGATCGGCTTGCCGGCCGAGACCCTGATCTCCAGGCGGGCCTGGGAGAGCGGATGGTTCTGCCCCCGCACCAGCTCGGCCGTCATCGCCTCAATCCCCCTGTATGACTGTTGTTGTCGTGCGCCGCTCTCTCAGGCCCTCGGCCCGCCGTCTCAGAGGAGCGGCAGGACCGACGGCATCAGGTCCTGGAAGGTGCGGCCGTTGGCCGGGGTGCCCAGGGCCGTCATGGACCAGCCCGTGCCCGAGCGGTGCACCTTCGCCATGATCTGCGCCGTGTACGCGCCGCCGCCGGCGAGCGTGTAGCGGGCGAGCTCCTGGCCGTTGGTCTCGTCGACGAGGCGGCAGAAGGCGTTCTGCACCTCCTGGAAGGTCTGGCCCGTGAACGAGTTCACGGTGAACACGATCTGGTCGATGTGGACCGGGAGGCGCTGCAGGTCGACGAGGATGGCCTCGTCGTCGCCGCCCTGGCCGACACCGCCGACCAGGTTGTCGCCGGTGTGGCGGACCGAGCCGTCGTCGCTCACCAGGTGACGGAAGAAGACGACGTCGACCGGCTGCTTGTCCGCGAACAGGACGGCGGAGGCGTCGAGGTCGATCTCCCGCGTGCGCGAGCCGAACAGGCCGCGCCGCGGGGCCGCCTGCCAGCCGAGACCCATGCGCACCGCGGTCAGGGTGCCGCCGTCGTTCTTCTGCAGACTGATGGCCTGACCCTTGGTCATGTTGACGGTCACGCGCTGATTCCCCTCTCGAGCATTCCCCTGTTGCCGCGAAGCCGCGGATGACGAGCACCTTACGCAGGGGCACTGACAGTGACGTACTGCGCTCCGAACTTTGTGTCGGTCTTGCAACACAGCGCAGCCGCCGCCAGATCCCAGCGGTCCCCCCGGCCCGTCAGGCCAGGCCCGCCTCCCTCATCTGACGCAGTTCCTTCTTCATCTCCGACACCTCGTCGCGCAGCCGCGCCGCGATCTCGAACTGCAGGTCCGCGGCGGCGGCGCGCATGCGCTCCGTCAGCTCCTCGATCTGCTCGGAGAGTTCAGCGGCGGGGCGGTCGGTCGGCACGGTCTCCTTGGCCTTGCCCTTGGCCCGCTTCGCGGGCTTCGCGTCCTTGACCGCGTGCTCCTTCAGGGAGGGCACGGGGGCCCTCGTGCCGCGGCCGTCCTTGCGGGACTGGCGGTAGCCCGTGCCGAGCAACTGCTCGGTGTCGACGTCCTCGCGTGCGATCTGCGCGACGATGTCGTTGATCTTCTTGCGCAGCGGCTGCGGGTCGATGCCGTTCGCCGTGTTGTACGCGACCTGCTTCTCCCGGCGCCGGTTGGTCTCGTCGATGGCCTTCTCCATCGCCGGGGTGATCTTGTCGGCGTACATGTGGACCTGACCCGAGACGTTGCGCGCCGCGCGGCCGATGGTCTGGATCAGCGAGGTCCCGGAGCGCAGGAAGCCCTCCTTGTCGGCGTCGAGGATCGCCACCAGGGAGACCTCGGGGAGGTCGAGGCCCTCCCTGAGGAGGTTGATGCCGATCAGGACGTCGAACTCGCCCGCGCGCAGTTCCCGCAGCAGCTCGACGCGGCGCAGGGTGTCCACATCGCTGTGCAGGTAGCGGACATGGATGCCGAGCTCCAGGAAGTAGTCGGTGAGGTCCTCGGCCATCTTCTTGGTGAGCGTGGTGACCAGGACGCGCTCGTCCTTGTCCACGCGCGTGCGGATCTCGTGCACCAGGTCGTCGATCTGACCCTCGGTGGGCTTGACCACGACCTCCGGGTCGATCAGACCGGTGGGCCGGATGATCTGCTCGACGACACCGTCGGAGCGGGACAGCTCGTACTGGCCCGGCGTCGCCGAGAGGTAGACGGCCTGACCGATGCGCTGCTGGAACTCCTCCCACTTCAGCGGTCGGTTGTCGAGGGCCGAGGGCAGCCGGAACCCGTGGTCCACGAGGGTGCGCTTGCGGGAGGCGTCGCCCTCGTACATGGCGCCGATCTGCGGCACCGTGACGTGCGACTCGTCGATCACGAGGAGGAAGTCCTCGGGGAAGTAGTCCAGCAGCGTGTTCGGCGCCGAGCCCGGGAGGCGGCCGTCGAAGTGCATCGAGTAGTTCTCGACGCCGGAGCAGGAGCCGATCTGGCGGAGCATCTCGAGGTCGTACGTCGTGCGCATCCGCAGCCGCTGGGCCTCCAGGAGCTTGCCCTGCTTCTCCAGCTCGCCGAGCCGCTCCGCCAGCTCCTTCTCGATGTCGTTGACGGCCCGCTCCATGCGCTCGGGGCCCGCGACGTAGTGGGTGGCCGGGAAGACATACAGCTGCTGGTCGTCGCTGACGATCTCGCCCGTGAGCGGGTGCAGCGTGGACAGCGCCTCGATCTCGTCGCCGAACATCTCGATGCGGACGGCCAGCTCCTCGTAGACCGGGAAGATCTCGATGGTGTCGCCGCGGACCCGGAAGGTGCCCCGGGTGAAGGCCAGGTCGTTGCGCGTGTACTGGATGTCGACGAACCGGCGCAGCAGCTGGTCGCGGTCGATCTCGTCGCCGATGCGCAGCGGCACCATGCGGTCGACGTACTCCTGAGGTGTACCGAGGCCGTAGATGCAGGACACCGAGGCGACGACGATCACGTCGCGGCGGGTCAGCAGCGAGTTCGTCGCCGAGTGCCGCAGGCGCTCGACCTCCTCGTTGATCGAGGAGTCCTTCTCGATGTAGGTGTCCGACTGCGGGACGTACGCCTCGGGCTGGTAGTAGTCGTAGTACGAGACGAAGTACTCGACGGCGTTGTTCGGCAGGAGCTCGCGGAACTCGTTCGCCAGCTGGGCGGCGAGCGTCTTGTTCGGCGCCATCACCAGGGTGGGGCGCTGGAGCTTCTCGATCATCCACGCGGTGGTGGCCGACTTGCCGGTGCCGGTCGCGCCGAGCAGCACGACGTCCTTCTCACCGGCTTCGATGCGCCGGGCGAGGTCGGCGATGGCCGCCGGCTGGTCGCCGTTGGGCTGGTAGGAACTGACGACCTCGAAGGGCGCCACCGTGCGTTCGATGCTGGAAACGGGCCGCATGGCATCAACCGTACGACCCCCCACTGACAACGGGCTCCGATCAGCGGTTCTGCGGGGTTCGGGAACCGCTGCGGGCCGGTGTGCGGCGGGTGCGGAGCGCGATGCGGCGGGTCTGGTGCGGCACATGGGCCGGGACGCCGGGCTTGTGGTCGGGGAGGGGCCGGGGAGGCCTGCCCATGATCATCAACGGGTCGCACAGGACGACGACGCCCGCGAGGCACAGCAGGGCGAGCGGGCCGATGAGCATGGGAGCGAGCAGCGCGGCGGGCGCGTCACCGGTGGCGGGGCCGGCGGTGCCGTGCACATGGACCTTGAGGGCCGCCATGCCCGTGTAGTGCATGCCGCTGACCGCGAGACCCATGACGAGGCTCGCGCCCACGCTCCACAGGAGCCCTCTCACCTGCCCGGCCGCCCACAGGGCGGCGGTGGCGGCGGCCATGGCGATGAGCACCGACACGGCGACGGTGACCGTGTTGTACTCCAGCTTTCCGTCCAGCTCCAGCCCGGCCATGCCCAGGTAGTGCATGGACGCGATGCCCAGACCGGTGATGGTGCCGCCGGTGAACAGGGCCGTGCCGGAGGCGCCGCGGTAGCCGACGATGAATATCCCGACACCCACCATCAGGATGGCGACGCCCAGGCTGGCGTACGTGAGGGGCTTGTCGTAGTGGATCGGGGCCTCCTGGACCGTGAAGCCCATCATCCCGATGAAGTGCATGGTCCAGACGCCGGATCCGATCGCCAGGGAGCCGAGGGCCAGCCAGCCGGGGCGCCAGGGCCCGCCCACCAGCTGCGCCCTGGTGGTGCAGCGCAGGCCGAGGGCACCGCCGAGGCAGGCCATGACGAAGGCCACCACCGGTGTGACGAGGCCGTAGCTGAATCCATCGACCGTGCCCTGCATGCGCGGCTGCCTTTCCGCCCCGTTCCGTCCCGGAATACCCTGGAATGCTCCCCCTCCCAGAACCGCCCGAGCGGTCAGGGTTGACGCAGAGAGTATGACTCGCACCGGAATGGTCGAACGACTATCCGGCAAAGAAACACGGCTCTGCCCCAGTTGTGCCGTACCGGTGAGTGGTCTCGGGCAACTCCATTCAATCTGCGTCCATCCTGTACACCACTCTCGTTGGCCCTCCGCTGCCAGGGTGGATCCTTTCCATGACGGCATCGACGAGAGGAGCAGGCATGCACGCGCGCGCAGTTGCCGCCACGACCACCGCGCTCCTGGGGAGCATCGCCGTGCTGTTCCCGGCCCACGGCGCGGCGGCCGACGGCGGCGGGGAGGGGTCACCCGTGGTGACCGCCCACCGGGGCGCGTCCGCCTACGCGCCGGAGAACACCCTGGCCGCCGTCGACAAGGCCGCCGAGCTGGGCGTCGAGTGGGTCGAGAACGACGTGCAGCGCACCAAGGACGGCGAGCTCGTGGTCCTGCACGACGAGAGTCTGCGGCGCACCACCGACGTGCGGCAGGTCTTCCCCGGCCGGGCGCCGTGGCGCGTCGAGGACTTCACCGCCGCCGAGATCGCCCGCCTGGACGCGGGGAGCTGGTTCGGGGCCGATCACGCGGGCGCGCGCGTGCCGACGCTCACGGAGTATGTGCGCCGCGTCGAGCACCATCGGCAGAGGCTGCTCCTGGAGATCAAGCAGCCGGAGCTGTACCCGGGCATCGAGCGGGAGACGCTGAAGGTGCTCGGCGACGAGGGATGGCTGGACGCGCGGCACCTGGCGGACCGCCTGATCGTGCAGAGCTTCGGCGCGGACAGCCTGCGTATCGTGCAGGAGATCGAGCCCGCGGTGAAGACGGGCTTCCTCGGCACCCCGTCCCTGGCCCGGATCCGGGACCACGCGCGCTTCGTCGACCAGATCAACCCCTCCCACGAGTCCCTGACGGCCGACTACGTCTCCGCCGTGCACGCGGTCACCGGCGCGCACGGCAGGCCGCTGGAGGTCTTCACCTGGACCGTCGACGACGCCGCGACGGCCCGCGAGGTCGCCGCGTACGGCGTCGACGGGGTCATCTCGAACAGGCCCGACGTCGTACGGGACGCGCTCGGCGGGCGGTGACGTCCCGGCACCGGAGTGCGCGGGGCGTTGTCAGTGGCGAGCCGTACGGTGGGCGCATGGACAGCCATGGGCAGTACGAGCACCAGGTCGTGTGGGACGTCGTCACCGGTGACATCGGCCCGCTGCTGCTGGCGGCGACCGGCGTGGGCCTGGTCAACGTCGTGTTCCACGCCACGGACCCGGTGCGCGACAAGGCGCTCGACCGGCTGGCGTCCCGGCTGGGCGTCGAGCCGGTCGAGGCACCCGGCTCCCCGCTGCTGACCGAGGCGATACGGCAGGTCCGGGCCTATCTGTCGGGCGACCGCCACGCTTTCGAGCTGCCGCTGGACTGGTCGCTGATCTCCGGCTTCCACCGCGAGGTGCTGCGCGAGCTGGCGACCGGCGTGCCGTACGGCACGGTCGTCGGGTACGGCGACCTGGCCGCCCGGGTCGGTCAGCCGGGCGCCGCCCAGGCGGTGGGGACGGCGATGGGCGCCAACCCCCTGCCGGTGGTCGTGCCCTGCCACCGGGTCGTGGAGAGCGACGGCGGCATCGGCGGATTCGGCGGCGGTCTGGAGACCAAGCGGAAGCTGCTCGCGCTGGAGGGCGTGCTGCCCGAGCCGCTGTTCTGAGACGGGCCCGGCGGCCGGGGGACCCACCCGCGCGCGACTGCGGACCACTCAGGCGTGGTGACGCGCCCCGAAGCCCTCGGTCCGGTGCCGTGCGGGACCGGACCGAGGGCCGGTGCCGTGCGGGACCGGCCGCAAGGGTTTGACGGGGCGCGCCGGTCGCCAGGGATGAGGGAAGACCGACTGACAGGAGGCGGGCGCGTGACGCTGGTGGTGTCCGAAGAGGTGCGGGAGGCGGTCCACGCGCGGCGGCCCGTGGTGGCGCTGGAATCCACGATCATCGCGCACGGGCTGCCACGGCCACGCAATCTGCGGGTGGCGCTGGAGCTGGAGGAGGCGGTACGGCAGGAGGGCGCCGTACCCGCCACGATCGCCGTGCTGGACGGGCGGCCCCGGGTCGGCCTGGACAAGGAACAGCTGGAACGGATCGCGAACGAGGACGGCATCCGCAAGCTGGGCCACCGCGACCTGCCGCTCGCCGTGGCCGCCGGGGCGAGCGGGGCCACCACGGTGTCCGCGACGGCGCTGCTCGCGGTGCTCGCGGGGGTGCGGGTGTTCGCGACGGGCGGGCTCGGCGGGGTGCACCGACAGTGGACGATGACGCAGGACGAGTCCGCCGACCTGGGTCTGCTGGCGCGTACCCGGATCACGGTCGTGTGCGCGGGCGTGAAGTCGATCCTGGACGTGCCGGCGACGCTGCAGCGGCTGGAGACGCTGGGCGTCGCCGTGGCCGGCTACGGCACGGACCGCTTCCCCGGCTTCTATCTCTCGGACTCCGGGCATCCCGTGGACTGGACACTGGACAGCCCTCGGCAGGTGGCCGACGTGATGCGGGCCCAGGACGCGGTCGGCGGACCGGAGTCGGCGCTGATCGTCGCCAACCCGGTGCCGGAGGCGGAACAGCTCGATCCCGGACTGCACGCGCGCGTGCTGGCCGACGCGCTGCGCGCGTGCGAGGCGGAGGGCGTCACCGGACAGGCCGTCACACCGTTCCTGCTCGACCATCTGGTGCGGCACACCGACGGTGCCTCGCTGAGCGCCAATCTGGCCGCGGTGCGCGGCAACGTACGGCTGGCGGCACGGATCGCGACGGCCTGGGCCGGGGCGTGAGCGGGCCGAGGCCCGGAGCGCCGGGCGGCGCTCTGCTGGTCGTCGGGGACGTGGTGACGGACGTCGTGGCCCGGCACCGGGGACCGCTGGCCGGGGGCACGGACACGGCTGCCGTGATCCGGACGCTGCCCGGGGGCGCGGGAGCCAACGTGGCCTGCTGGGCCGCCCGTTGGGGGTGCGCGGACGTGCGGCTGCTGGGGCGGGTCGGACCGGACGCGGCGGCGTGGCACGAACAGGCGCTGAACGCGGCGGGGGTCCGTGCCCATCTGGTGGTCGACCCGCAGGCGCCGACCGGGACGGTGATCTGCCTGGTGGACTCGGACGCCGCGGCCGAGCGGACGTTCCTCACCGACAGCGGCGCCGCGTTGCGACTCGGTCCCGGGGACTGGACGGACGCGCTGCTCGACGGCGTCGCACGACTGCATCTGTCCGGTTACCTGCTCTTCTCCGAGACCGGCCGGGCGCTGGTGGCGGTGGCCCTGGCGGCGGCACGCGCACGGGGGGTGCCGGCCAGCATGGATCCGGCGTCGGCCGGGTTCCTCGTGGAGCTGGGGGTGGACAGGTTCCTCGCGCTCGCCGACGGCGTCGAGGTACTGCTGCCCAGCCGGGACGAGGCCCGCCTGCTCACCGGGTTGCCGGACGCGGCCGACGCGGCGGCGAAGCTGAGCCGTCAGGTCCCGCTGGTGGTGGCCAAACAGGGCGCGGACGGTGCGCTGGTGGCCCGGTCCGGCGCGGTGTGCGCGCGGGTCCCCGCCGTACCGGCCACACCCCGGGACACGACGGGTGCCGGTGACGCCTTCACCGGGGCCTTTCTCGCCGCCCTGATCGCGGGCGCCGGGCCGGAGGCGGCAGCGGCGGAGGGGTGCGCGGCGGGGGCGCGGGCGGTGGAACGGACTGGAGGGAGGCCGCCCGTGGGACCGGCCCTCGGGTGAGCGGGGTCTGATCCCCCGCCGGCCGACCGCACCCGCCACCGGACCGGGGCGGGCGACCGGCGCACCTCTACCCTTTACGTCCCCACGCCGAAATCATCGGAGCGGCCGCCAGATCCATCGCGCCGGACGCGATGTTCGCCAGATGCTGCTCGACGTCCTGGTCGGTGGCGAACTTCCCCGCGACGAGCTCTCCCCGTACCTGACGGATCGTCGCGGCCTCCAGGTCGGCGCAGGACGGAGCCGCGACCGGGAAGTAGGCGTCGGCCTGGACGCGGACCATACCGGAGGCACGGAGCAGACTCGGCAGCCGTCGGCCGTTCGCGAGGTCGGTGCCCTGCCCGGCGAGGAGCCTGTGCAGGCCGTGCCGCATCCGGTTCGCCAATTGCTCCTCCGGACCCGACTCGTCGGGGCAGAGCAGGGGTTGCAGAGCGGGGTCGGTGTCCTCGACGAGGAGCCGGCCACCGGGTCGCAACGCCTTGACCATCGACCGCAACGCCCGCTCGCGGTCGGGCACATGAACGAGCGCGAGTCGGGCGTGCACCAGGTCGAACCCCTCCCCCGGCGGCTCCTGCGCCCCCAGGTCATGCACGCGCCGCTCGACCGGCGAGCGCGACGGGCCCGAGGCCCACGAACCGTCGGTGTCGGTCACGACGATCTTGCCCGTGGGGCCGACCCGTTTGGCCAGCCAGGACTCCACGGAGGAACCGCCCGCGACCTCCCAGCAACGCCAGCCGGGCCCGACGCCGAGCGCTTCGAAGTGCCGGAACGTCGTCGGGTCGAAGAGACTTGCGAGGGCGTCGGCGAACGAGACCACCCGGGACCGGTGGCTGTCGGACCGATAGCTGTTCTCGGTTAGCGTCATACCCCGATCATCCCACTTGTCCTACTTGTCCCAGTGGTGACGCTCCGGTAGGACGAGTCGGCTACGACGTGTGGTCTACAACGCGGCGCGCACGACGGCGTCGGCGGCGAGGTCGTCGCCGAGGGAGTCAACTCCCGTCGTCCACAGCCGGGAACCAAGCGGAATCGGGGGTTTCCACAGGCTTACCCGCTGCTCACGTGGTCCTGGCACACTGGCGCGACAGGCGCAGGAACACGGCGCGAGAGGACCCACGCGAGGAGATGCAGATGTCCATGGCAGGGAATCTGCGGAAAGTCACGAACCTTGGCAGGGTCGGCGGCCTGCGCGGGGTCGCACGGCTGGCCAGGAGGCGCCCGCGGGTCGACCTGAGCCATCCGGCCCGGTCCCCGCTGGGCTCCTCGGTGGTCAACTGTGTGGCCTACGAGGAGGGAAGCCGCCTCACCCACGGCAGTGACCTCGTCGAGACGGTGCGCCGGGTGCGCAAGAGCGGGACCGGCTTCGTCTGGCTCGGGCTGCACGAGCCGACCGACCAGGAGTTCGCCGGCCTCGCCGAGCTCTTCGACCTGCACCCGCTGGCGGTCGAGGACGCGATCGAGGCCCACCAGCGCCCGAAGGTCGAGCGGTACGGCGAAACGCTGTTCGCGGTGTTCAAGTCGGTCTGCTACGTCGAGCACGAGGAACTGACCGCCACCAGCGAGGTGGTGAACACCGGCGAGATCATGGTGTTCGTCGGCCAGGACTTCGTCATCACGGTGCGGCACGGGCGGCACGGCTCGCTGGGCCCGCTGCGTGAGGAGCTGGAGGCCGACCCCCACCAGCTCACCAAGGGCCCGTCGTCGGTCCTGCACGCGGTCGCCGACCACGTCGTCGACGAGTATCTGAACGTCATCGACGCGGTGCAGGCGGACATCGAGCACGTGGAGACGGACGTCTTCGCGGAGAACGGCGCACGCGCGGATCCGGGCCGCATCTACCAGCTCAAGCGTGAACTACTGGAACTCAAGCGGGCCGTGGTCCCTCTCGGCCGGCCGCTGCTGGAACTCGCCGACCGGCCGATGCGGGTGGTCGATCCGGAGATTCAGGCGTACTTCCGTGACGTCTCGGACCACCTGATGCGCGCGACGGAGCAGATCGCCGCGTTCGACGAGCTGCTCAACTCCATTCTTCAGGCCCACCTGGCACAGGTCACGGTCGCGCAGAACGCGGACATGCGGAAGATCACGGCCTGGGCCGCGATAGTCGCCGTACCCACGATGGTCTGCGGGGCCTACGGCATGAACTTCGACCACATGCCCGAACTGCACTGGAAATACGGTTACGGCATGGTCATCGGCGTCATATCGGTGGCCTGCCTGGTCCTGCACCGAGGATTCCGGCGCAGCGGCTGGCTGTGACCGCTCGGTGCGGGTGAGGCAGGCCCGGGGTCAGCGGCTCGCGCTCCTGGCGTAGACCCGCTCCGCCCAGGAGGCGATCCGGTCCTCCGTCAGGTGCTGGGCGAGGTCGGCCTCGCTGATCATGCCGACCAGACGCTTGTTCTCGATGACGGGCAGCCGGCGGATCTGGTGATCCTCCATCTCCTGGAGGACCTCGCCGACATCGGCGCTCGCGTCGACCCAGCGCGGCGTGCCCTGAGCCATCTCGCCCGCGGTGACCTTGGACGGGTCGTGCCCCATGGCGACACAGCCGACCACGATGTCGCGGTCGGTGAGAATGCCGCAGAGCCGTTCGTTCTCGTCGCTGATGGGCAGGGCCCCGACGCCCAGCTCACGCATCAGCTGGGCGGCGCGGTCCAGGGTCTCGTGAGCGGGGATCCACTGGGCGCCCCGGTGCATGATCTCTCCGGCAGTGGTCATGGAGTACCTCCCGGTGCCGGACGGCCGGCGCGGCGCGGAACACACCGCTAGTCCCGGCGCCTTACATTCTCGTCGGCCCGTCCGGAGCACGCACCCGGGGCCCCCGGGCCGAGACTTGGACGATCTTCCGCGGTGACCACGCGGATGATCACGCGGACCTCGTTGTCCTTCTCCCCCGGCGGATCGATGCCGAGGTACGTGTGCGAGAGCCCGCGCGAAAGGCGCCTGCCCTGGTCCGGAAGGATCTCGGCGACGCCGCGGGCCGGTCACCGGACTCCGGCCCGGGCGGAACGGTCAGCCGCTCCACGCCGGGCGGCGCGGGTCGTCGGCGCGGACGAGGACGTCGGCGGTGCCGGCCGGGTCGGTCTCCTGCTCGTAGCGCTCGAAGGCGGGCAGGGTCCAGCGGCCGGCCTCGGGGGTGCGGCGGCGCAGGGCACCCGGGGAGAGCATCACATGAACGGTCAGGTCGAAGGGGAACCAGTGGCGCAGCAGCAGGGGACCGTGCAGCAACAGGATGCCGCCGGACGCGAGTTGGACGTACGGACTGCGGGTGGCTCGGTCGGTGACGGGGTCCAGGAGGTCCGGCAGGACGCGCCCGTCGCCGCCCGCCTCGAGGGGACCGAACACCTCTCGCCACAAGGCTCCGGTGTCGGACCACTCGTCGTAATAGGCGTCCACGTCCTGGTGCCCGTGCTCCAGACGGACGGACGCCGGACGCAGGAAGCCCTCCGTACCGACGACCAGCGAAGGACGGCCGCGGGTGCGCAGGGCGTCGTGGACGCGTGCCGCGAGGTCGCCCGGGGTGGCCGCCGGGGCGCCGTCGAAGGCGATGCGCGGCCAGGGGCTGCCGTCGGCCGGCCTCAGGCCGAGCAGGCGTTCGGTGAGGCGGTCGACGAGCCGGTCCCAGGTGATCGCTTCGAGTCGCACACGACCATGATTACGGATACGCGGGTGGTGCCGGCCAGGGCCGCGGGACGGAACGGGGAACGGCGGGGCGGGTACGCCGAGGCCAGGGGTGGACGTGGGGGCGGGCACACCGAAGGAAGAGACCAAGCGGGAACGCCCGGGCCAGGCGTGGAGGCCGGGGGGCCGGGGGAATGAAGCGGACATGGCAGTGCGCATGACTCCCTCGTCCGCAGGCGGCGGCGAGATCAGACCCCTCAACGGCTCCGGTACCGCTCCCCTGGTCGTCCAGTCACCGAAGAAGAAGCGCTGCGCCCGGTGCCGGCGTGGGCCGCTGTCGCTGCTCGTCATGGAGGACGGCGCGCCGCGATGCCTCCACTGTGCCGACCTCGGGCATCTGGTGTTCCTGCCGCGCGGCGACACGGCACTGACCCGCAGGGCACGGGAGGAGAGCTGCCTGTCGGTGGTCGTCGTGCGGTTCAACCGGCGCCGGAGCCGTTACGAGCGGCAGGGCGTCCTCGTCGAGGAGGCGGGACTCGCGCGGGCCGAGGAGCGCTGCCTGGCCGACGAGGAGGCCCGCCGCAGGCGCCGGGCGCGGGACGCGCGGCGCAGGGCGGCGGAGGACTCCCGGTTCGCGGAGGCGTTCGCTGCGGAGATCCTGCGGCTGTTTCCGGGCTGTCCTCCGGAGCGGGCTCGGGGGATCGCGGCCTACGCCTCGCAGCGGGGCAGTGGGCGGGTGGGGCGGTCGCAGGCCGGGCGCGCGCTGACGGAGGGGGCGGTGACGTCGGCGGTCGTGGCGGCGGTGCGGCATATGGACACGCCCTACGACCAACTGCTGATGAGTGGGGTGCACAGATACGAGGCGCGGCGCAGGATCGCGGCGGCGGCGCAGTCGGTGCTGCGGGAGTGGCGCGAGGCGGGGCTCGGATCCGTGGGATGACGGGTACCTGCCCCCCGGGGGCCGCGTGGCGTGGACGCCCGCTCATGGGCCCGGGGCGTCGGGGAACGGGTCCGGGTCGGTCGGCCGGGATGCGCTGAAGGGGAGCGGGGAGGGCCGGCGTGCCGGTCGGGGCCCGGGACGAAGTGGGAGGAGAGGACGAAGTGGGAGGAGAGGGTGGCGTGATCGACGGGCCGTACTTTGTGCTGACGGTCGTGGGGCTGGTCGGGGCGGGCCTGGTGGCGGGGGTGTTCTGCGGCTTCTCGACGTTCGTGATGCGGGGGCTGGCCGCGTTGCCGGCCGCGCAGGGAGTCGCCGCGATGAAGGCGATCAATGTGGCGGCGTTGCGGCCGCCGTTCATGGTCGTGTTCCTGGGATCGACGCTGGTCTGCGCGGTCATCGCGGTGGTCACCTTCGTGCTGTGGCCGGCCGAGGAGGCCGTGGAACTGCTGGTGGGCAGCGCGCTGTATCTGTTCGGGTGCTTCGGGGTGACGGTGCTGGCGAACGTGCCGCGCAATGACGCGCTGGCCAAGGTGGAGGCGGGCACCGGGGAGGCCGCCGCCTACTGGCCGACGTACGTGCGCGAGTGGACGGCGTGGAACCACGTGCGGACGGTCGCCGCGGCCGGTGCGGTGGTGGCGTACCTGCTGGCGCTCGTGTGAGCCGCAGGCCGGGGCTCTGCGCGGGGGGCCGACCGGACGTATCGTGGCCGAAAGGGTGCCGCCGATGACGTACGGCCCGTCGTACCCCGATGCAAGGAAGACCGGCCATGGCCGATCCCAAGGGTTTCATGACCACACCCCGCCAGGAATGGCCCAGGCGGCCGGTCGGGGAACGGGTGCGGGACTGGGACGAGGTCTATGTCCCCGGGGCGCTCCTACCCATCATCAACCAGCAGGCCGACCGCTGCATGGACTGCGGCGTCCCCTTCTGCCACCAGGCGTGCCCCTTGGGCAATCTCATACCGGAGTGGAACGACCTGGTCTCGCGGGACGACTGGCGGGCGGCGAGCGACCGGCTGCACGCCACGAACAACTTTCCCGAGTTCACGGGCCGGTTGTGCCCGGCGCCCTGCGAGGCGGGGTGCGTGCTCGCCATCAACCAGCCGGCGGTCACCATAAAGAACGTCGAGTGCGCGATCGCCGACCGGGCCTGGGAGGAGGGTTTCGCGCGGCCCAGCCCCCCGGACCGGCTGAGCGGGCGGACGGTCGCGGTGATCGGGTCGGGACCCACGGGGCTGGCGGCGGCACAGCAACTGACCCGGGCGGGGCACACCGTCGCCGTGTACGAGAAGGACGACCGGGCCGGCGGGCTGATGCGGTACGGCATCCCCGAGTTCAAGATGGAGAAGCACCATCTGGAACGACGGCTGGAGCAGATGCGGGCCGAGGGCACGAGGTTCCGTACGTCGACCGCGGTCGGGCGGGACGTGGGGGCGGCGGATCTGCGGGCGCGGTACGACGCCGTGGTGATCGCGACCGGCGCGACGGCCTGGCGGGAACTCGCTGTACCAGGACGCGAGCTGACGGGCATTCACCAGGCGATGGAGTACCTGCCGCCGGCGAACCGGGTGTGCGAGGGGGATCTCGAAGCCTCGCCGCTGTCGGCGCTGGGGAGGCATGTCGTGATCGTCGGCGGCGGTGACACGGGAGCGGACTGCCTGGGGACGGCGGTGCGGCAGGGCGCGGCGTCGGTGACCCAGCTCGACATCTACGCCCTGCCGGGGGCCGAGCGTGACGACGACGCGGAGCCCTGGCCGACGTACCCGAAGATCTACCGGTTGTCGGCGGCGCACGAGGAGGCGGGTGAGCTGCGGACCGCACCGGCGGCGGACGCGGACGCGCGCCTGTTCGCCGCGTCGACGCTCCACTTCTCGGGGGACACCGAGGGGCACGTGCGGGCCCTGCACCTGGTGGAGGTGGACGCGCGACGGCAGCCGGTGTCCGGCACCGAACGCACCCTTCCCGTGGACATGGCGCTGATCGCGCTCGGATTCTCCGGGCCCGACCGTGAGGACGGGCTCATCGATCAGCTGGGCCTGGCGATGGAGCCGCGTGGCACGATCGCGCGCGACGCCGAGTTCGCGACCAACGTCCCGGGCGTCTTCGCCGCCGGGGACGCGGCGCGGGGCCAGTCGCTCATCGTCTGGGCGATCGCGGAGGGGCGGGCAGTGGCGGCGGCCGTCGACCGCTATCTAACGGGGAGTTCGGCACTGCCCGCGCCGATCGGGCCGTACGACCGGCCGATGGTGGTGTGACGGACGCGGACGCTTACGCCTTCCGTCCCACCGCCCCGTACCCCGGGATGACCCCGTCGTCCTGACCGGGCACGGGCTCCCCCAGTTCCGGACGCCATTCGGGGACGACCACGACGCCCGGCTCGACCGGTTCCAGCCCGTCGAAGAACCCGGCGAACTCGTCGCGTGAGCGCAGCGCCAGCGTCACGCCCGCCGCCCGGAGCCGCTCGGTGGCCGCCGCGGACTCCTCCGGAGTGAAGTCGGCGGTGGCGTGCGTCATCATCAGATAGCTGCCGGACGGCAGTGCGGACAGCAGTTCCGAGACCAGTTCGTGCGCGCCGTCCTTGTCGGGGACGAAGTGCAGCAGCGCGACGAGGGAGAGCGCGACGGGACGGCTGAGGTCCAGGACCTTCCTGGCCCCCTCGATGATCGTGGCCGGATCACGCACATCGGCCTGGAGGTACTCGGTCACGCCCTCGGGCGTACCGCGCAGCAGAGCGGCCGCGTGGGCCAGCACGATCGGGTCGTTGTCGCAGTAGACCACGCGTGTTTCCGGCGCGACGGCCTGCGCGACCTGGTGCAGATTGGGCTCGGTCGGGATGCCCGTGCCGACGTCCAGGAACTGCCGTACGCCGTTCGTGGCCAGCCAGCGCGTGGCCCGGTGCATGAACGCGCGGTTGACCCGCGCCATCACCGGCACCCTGGGGTCCAGGGCCAGCATCTGCCGGCCCATCTCCTCGTCGACGGGGTAGTTGTCCTTGCCGCCGAGATACCAGTCGTACATCCGCGCGGGATGGGGCTTGCTGGTGTCGATCCCGGTCATGAGGCGCTCCATGGACGTCGGACGTGATGTGTGATCAATTCAGCACCAAAATAAGGCAGTTCTTGATTCAACAGGGAATCGGGGATGCGTGACTCCCGGCCAAAGTCCGTCAGGACAGCAAGAAGTCCGCTTCCCCCGCCTTGGCACCCTCGATGAACGCGGTCATCTCGTCGGAGGTGTAGATCAGCGCCGGCCCGTCGGGGTCGGTGGACTGCCGGACGGCGATACGGCCGTCGGCGAGTTTCATCGCCTCGAGGCAGTTGCCCCCGTTGCCACCGCTCCACGGCTTGTGCCAGCCCTCGCTGCCCAGTTCCCGGGCGGGCATGCCGTTGTAGATCCGCTCGGTGCGGACCCGCGGCCCCGGCTGGGGGGTGATGCGATCCATTCACAGCTCCTTGCGGAGATCCTCGAGGATCTCCTTCGTGCGATGTGCCGTGGCGGCCTGCGCCGCCATGCGGTCCATGACCTCCAGGTGGGTGGCCACCTCGACGCGCGCGTCCAGATAGACGGCGCCGGTCAGGTACTCGCTGTAGACCATGTCCGGAAGTTCGGGCACGGCGAACCGGAACAGCACGAAGGGCCCGTAGGTGCCGGGGTGCGGGCCCGTGGCGAACGGGGCCACCTGCAACGTGACGTTGGGCAGCCTCGCCGCGTCGAGCAGCCGCTCGATCTGGGCACGCATCACGTCCGGGCCGCCGACGGTGCGGCGCAGCACGGTCTCGTCCAGCACCGCCCACATCCGCGGCGCGTCGCGGCGGGTGAGCAGATCCTGGCGCTGCATCCGCAGTGCGACGTGTCGCTCGATGTCGTCGGGCTGCGTCTGGCCGACCGCGCCCGACCGCATGACCGCGCGCGCGTAGTCCTCGGTCTGCAGGAGCCCCGGCACGAAGTGGGGCTCGTAGTTGCGGATGAGGGAGGCGGCGCCCTCCAGGCTCACGTACATCGAGAACCAGCCGGGCAGGATGTCGTGGAACCTCTGCCACCAGCCGGGTTTGTTGGCCTCCTCGGCCAGCTGGACGAAGGCGTCGGCCTCGTCGTCGGGGACGCCGTACGCCTTCAGGAGCAGTTGGAGGTACGGGATCTTGAGGGATACCTCGGCCGTCTCCATGCGGCGGACGGTGGCGGGTGCGACGCGCAGGACGCGGGCCGCTTCCTCGCGTTTGAGTCCGGCGCGTTCGCGCAGGTCGAGCAGGCGCCTGCCGAGGACGACCTGGCCGACCGTCGGTGCCGACCGCGGCTCGCTCACGCTCCACCTCCGCTCATCGAAACCCTGACCACCGCGCGATCCGCGGCGGTCCCGTACTCATGCCGCATCGATCCCGTACGGGTCTCGTACGGGCCTCGTAGCGGTCCCGTACGGGACCCGCATGAATCCCGTACGAATCCCGTACGAATCCTGACAGCCCAGCGGCGCCACTCGAAGACCTATTCGAAGGTCGGGGCCGACCTTCCGGTTCTCAACTGGCGCCGCATCACGTGTTGTTGCGAGCAGTGTGCCACGACCACTCACCGCGTCACACAGCACTCTGCAATTTTCAGAGTGACACTTGCCAAGTTGTTCGCGACAGGGCGATAGTGGCAAGCGTGATTCCGTCCGTGCCCTTAGGAACAGACGCCACCGCAGGCCGCCTCGGCCTCGGTGCCGATGGAGGTCCCTCCGCTCGCGCCGGTGCGGGAGTGGGGGAGGCAGTCAACCCCTTGGCAGTCAACCCCTTGGCAGTCGATCCCTTCGGGTCCGTCGAGCGCCGGTTCCGCTTCGAGGTGGCCGCGCATCCGCACTCTCCCGCGCAGGCCAGACGCCTGACGCGAATCCGCCTGACGGGCTGGGCCGTCTGCGAGGACACCTGCGACACGGCCGCACTGGTGATGTCGGAGCTGGTCACCAACGCCGTCCTGCACACCGCGAGCGATGTCGTCGTCTGCGAACTGCACGACGAGTACGACCTGGTGCGCATAGCCGTGCGTGACCAGGGCCGTGCCGGCGGTGAGCCCCGCCCGTCCGCGGCCAGGGCCGAGGAGGAGCACGGGAGGGGACTGCTCCTCGTCGACGCGCTCGCACGCGCCTGGGGCGCCCATGAACACGGCCTCGGCCTGCTGGTCTGGGCGGAACTGCCGCGCCAGGCCGACGGCGCGCGCGGCGACCTCGGCTGGGGCGCCCGCCCCGAGCCGGACCCTTCCGGCGGCTCCGACGAGGACGACGCCGAGGCGCACGTCCGCGAGTGCCGTCCGGAGCACGGCGAAACGGGGACCCGATGGCTGTGACGGCCGCCCCGGGCGGCGGACAGGCGCTGACCCTGGACACGCTGGTCCGCCTCAGCCGCGGGCTGCGCAGGTCGGAGGCACAGTCGTCGCGGCTGTCCGTACCCGACGGCATGACCGCACCGCTGGGCTGCGACGCGGTACAGGTGCCCGCCCGCTTCGGCCCGCTCGTGCTGCCCCGCCTGCCGCGTGTGGGCTGCGTCTACGCCGACGACGCCCACTGGTGGTGGCTGGTCCCGTCCGACTCGGACTACGCCCTGGAGTGGCCCGCCCCCGCGCGCTACGCGACCGGCGCGCTGGTCCCCGAGACCCCTCGCCTCATCCACCGCCCCGACGGCACCCTCCCCTACACCCCGCCGATCCCGCTCTACCTCGCCCTGTGCCGCATCATCGGGTCGGCACCGAGCTGGTCACGGGCGATCACCGCGTAGCGCTCCTACGGGGACTGCTCGGTGTTCCGGCCTCCCACGGCCCGCGGGAGACCGGAACAGGGGCCCTCGTCACCGTCCGGCCGCCGCCGTCGGACCCCGCCATCACCGTCCGGCCGCCGTCGGACCCGCCGCCACCGCCCGGCCGCCGTTGGACCCCCGCCGTCACCGTCCGGCCCCGCTGCCACCGTCCGGCCCCGCCGTCACCGTCCGGCCCCGCTGCCACCGTCCGGCCCCGCTGCCACCGTCCGG
>NZ_JBSFCI010000048.1:0-46304 GCF_053593375.1 Streptomyces sp. NPDC002309
GAGACGGCAGGACACAATGACGGGGCAACGGAGCTCCTTCGGGACAAGCTGTCTTGGTCGACTGCCTGTACCAACGAGCTCCGTTGCTCCGCGTCGGAAGCTCTTCAACTGGCTTGCGTGAACTGCGAAAACGCTAACTACCCGGCCTTGGGTCAAGGCCCGGAATCTTGGACACGGGCTATGCGGCTTGGGCCAGCGTGGTTTGTTCTCCGAGGTGGGAATGACGGCGTCGGGTGTTGTAGCGGTGCAGTCAGCGGAACGCGTCGACCAGGTGTGTGATGGTGTCTCTGCGGAGCTCGGGGCGTGCCTCTGCGGCGTTGACGACAATCCGGTGACAATCTCCGCGTCCGTGTGCGGTGGGGGCGTCTTCTCCGTGGAGGTCGACGAGGTGGAGGGGGGTGTGGAACGCGAATGCCTTGCCCGTGGCAGTCGGGCGTTCATCGCGGACAGCGCGGAGTACTGGGAGGACGCTGAACCTTGCGTGGCTGAGTGCCCATGAGGGAGCGGCGAGTTCGAAGTTGCTGTCGCGTTCTCGCTCACGGGCGATGGATCGGTGCGTTGGGCATCGGTGGGCGTGCGGTGCCGGCAGGATGGGGCGGTCGCCGTCTGTGCCGACCGGAAGAACAGCTACCGACCGACGGATCACCTGTTGAGCATGGTGTAGGGATGTTGAACAGCAGCTGGGCCGTGGTTGGTAGAAGGTGCTGTCGCGGAGCATCGCGAAGATGACATCGGCCCGATCCGTGAGGTAGAGGGCTGGGTGTGGTGGCTTTCCTGGGTGATCTTCTTGTCGTAGTACGCCCTTGAGGGCGGGTCGGCGACGGCGGCGAACGCGAGAGAAGAATGCTCGTTTGAGCTGACTATTTCCACTTCCGTGGCGGTTGCTCGCCGTGGATAGAGGAGTCCGAGCTGGTCATGCTCAAGGACGAGCCGCTATCCCAGCTCCCTCCACGCGTCTGCGGCGGCGTCGAACAGCCGACGACTTGCCCAGCCTCAATGCCTTCGTCAATGTTCTCGAGCGGTCTCGCCTCTGTCGCCGCAGGCCTGCTACTGCCGTGGTCCGGCGTCGTCGAGGGGCACGTCCACCGGATCAAAATGATCAAGCGCCAGATGTCAGGCCGGGCCGGCTTCGGCGTGTTGCGGAGGCGAGTCCTGCCGGCCTGAGCGGAGCTCTGTCGTTCAAAGCGCGGGTTCGTTCAGCTGATCGTGAGCGGTACGGGATTCAGGCCCAGCTTGCTCCGGCATGAGTGGACTGCCTGGGTCACCCAGGCAGTCACGGCATCGCGATCTGGCGCGAGCGCGTGAAGCTCGCCTGCCTTCTGGTGGGCTTCGATCATCCACGAGGCCAGCGGGTCCTCTCGAAGGACTCTCTCGAAGTGATCGCGGGCCGTGTCCGGGTCTCCGACCAGAACGGCTGCGATCCCGGCGTTGAAGCCGTCCCAGAGGAATCCGCGTCCCACCGGCCTGGAAGTCAGGTATCGGGCCACGTTGGGCAGGGCCGGGGCAGCAGCTCCAAGACCTGCCGAGATACCGGCTCCGGCAGCTTCCGAGGGGCACCGGACATGCATCAGGTTCGCCACCTCGGGTGCCTGTGGTCCTCGCTCATCACCAGTACGTGGCACGCATGCCCTTCAGCCGCGTGCGCTGGCACGGGAAGCCGCACTCAGCTTGTTCTTCAACTACCAAGACCTTCCGGGCTTGCCGATGGCCTTGAGACTCTCGGGGCGTTCGACGGTCTTGCCCACGTCGTAACAGGGTGCCCGGTGTCTGCTCTTGGCGCCGGAGGCCGTCCGGGGCCAGCTCCTCGGGGTTCTGGGAACACGGCCGGGCAGGCGAGGTGTGCGCGGATGTTCCTGAACCCGCGGCGGACGCGGGCCGGGGTGAGCCGGTCGAGGATGGCGCGTTTCTACCACGGTCGGCGAAGGTCCTCGGCGAGGGGCCGGGCCGGCCGGAGCTGGGTGTGAGCGACGATCAGGATCCAGGTCCAGCGGTCCGCTGCCTGGGGAGTGCGGATTTTCGGGGTGGACCGCCCAGGGTCTGCTTCGCGAAGCGGAAGGTGTGTTCCAGATCGAAACGCAGGAGAGACGCCTGCCACGAGTGGTCCACGTCGTCCGCGGTGGCACCGGTCCTCGAGGCCCAACGGGATGCTGATACTGCACCGACGCCTGGTCCGTGACTACGAACACCGCCCAGCCTCCTCTGCGTCCCGCGTCCACTGAGCGATGACCCAGGTCATGGCCCAGTGGCTCACCGGCACGACCACCTCCACCTGGCGCGACCGCAGGCGGTCACCGCATGAACATCCAGGCCCTGCTCGACGCACTCGACATCCAGGAAGAAGCCGCCCGCGCCGTGGCCGACGACCTCCGCACACAGATCACTCGAACTGCAGGCTCGGCTACGGGAAGCCGAGACCCACCTCGAGCACCTCGCCATCACGCGGAAGACCGTCACCGCCCTCAGCGAACGGCTCCCCGCCCACCCTGTCTCGCCCGATCTGCCCGAGCACCCGGGCTACCCCCGCATCCTCGCCCTCTGCAACGAGGCCGCCGGCCCCATCCGGGCCCGTGACGTCTGCGAAGCCCTCGACCACGAACTGCTGCCCAAGAACATCGAGGGCACCCGCGCCAAGCTGAAACGCCTGGTCAAGCTCGATGTCCTCACCGAGATCTACACCGGCAGCTTCACCAGGAAGCAGTAGCCGACAGCGGACCGTGACGAGCAGCCCTGCGTCAGCCTCACCCGGAAATGGACTTCAAATCACGAACCGCCCTTCTCTAGTTCGTGTCGCATACGAAAAGGACGTGGCACAGATGGTGAAGATATGGCATTGGCCCTGAAACGTGCAGGGATATGGGTGGTCGGACGGCCCCCATAGGAAGGTGTGGTGGCTGAGGTGGCGAAAGCTTCGACGGACGGGCATGCCAGCGAGAGTGGTGACAATTCCGTCGAGGTCGGGGGCTACCAGCAGGAGCTGAAACGGACGCTCGGCTCCTTTCAGGTGTTCGCGATCTCGTTCGCGTTCATCTCGGTGGCGGTCGGCGTCTTCGCGACGTACGACGATGTGCTGCTGAACGCGGGGCCGGTCGGGATCTGGCTCTGGGTCATCGCGGCGGTGGGGCAGGTGCTGGTGGCTCTGGTCGTGGCGCAACTTGCGGCCCGCATCCCGCTCAGCGGCTCCTCCTACCAGTGGGCTTCGCGACTGGCCAACCCGAAGGTCGGCTGGGGCTTTGGTTGGCTGACCTTCTGTTACCTGGCCATCGCCGTGGTGGCGGCCGACAACGCCCTCGCGAGTCAGGCGTTCATGCCGCTCGTCGGCCTCGAGCCGGACGAGGACACGGCGCGACTGATCACGGTCGTGGTGCTGTTCGTCCAGGCCGTGCTCGCAGTGGCCTCGACTCGCATCGTCAGCCTGATCAACTCGGCCGCGGTGGGGCTCGAACTGGCACTCGTCGTGGCGGTGGCGATCGCGCTCATCATTGCTGTGGGGATCACGGGCGACGGCGCAGCCGGCAACCTCGTCTCGCGCGGTGTCGCTAACAACGCCCCCGACTACTTCGCCGTCGGCGGCGGGTTGATGATTGCGATGATCATGGGCCTCGCCACGCTCGTCGGCTTCGACTCCGCAGCGAACCTGGCCGAGGAGGCCAAGGATCCCCAGCGCAGCGTCCCGCGCGCGATCGTGGGATCGGTCGTGGCGGCCGGACTGCTGGGAATGCTGTTCCTGATCACGCTTACCATCGCGATCGACGACATCCCTCGGATTACCGCCAATGGCTCACCGGTCGCGGCGATCATGCGTGATCAGCTCGGCCCGGTGATGGAGAGGACGCTGCTGGTTGCGATCTCGTTCGCGTTCTTCGGCGCCGGGATGGTGGTGATGGTTGCGTGCTCGCGGATCATTTTCGCAATGGCGCGCGACTCACGCTTCCCTGCCCACCGGCTGATGCGGCGGGTCGATCCGCGCACGCAGACGCCGGTTCCGGCGACGATCCTGATCTTCGCCCTGGGGGTCATCCTGATGGTCGCCCTGCCGGGTGCCGCACTGCTGGAACTGATCACGGCGTCAACGATCCTCCCGGCGATCATCTACGGCTCGACGATCGTCCTCTACTTGGCGGTGCGTAAACGACTGGAGCGCAGGACAGGGGCGTTCGACCTCGGGCGCTTCGAGCTGCCGGTCGCGATCTGCGCGCTGGTGTGGACGCTCGTCGCGCTGTTCGTGCTGGTGGCACCCCGGGAGGCGCTCGTTTCCGTCGTGATCGTGGTCGGCTTGCTCGTCGCTGGCGGGGTGTTCTTCCTCCTTATGCTGAAATTCGACCGCGAGGCGCTGGAGACCGAGCCCGGAGACATGAGCGCCTTCAATCATTGATCTGGAGGCAGCCGTCGAAGTTCGACCAGCCCGGCTGCTACTAAGGCTCAGAAGCACTGTGCTTCCCAAGCTCATGTCCCCCGCCGACTGTTCTGGACGTCATGAGGGGCGGCTCTCGCTGTCAGACTGCCGGGCCGTTGCTCGTGGTCGCGGACCGGGCGCCGGTGCAGTATCAGGATCCTGTCGGCGGGCCTTCTCGCCTACTCAGCGGATTCCGCCCGCACCCACACCATCACAGAATCTCTCAAAGACTAACGAACCGCCCTCCACCGCCACCTCGAACACCGCGATGTGATCGCTGGACTCCGCTCCGCCCTCGCGGCAGGCGCCCATACCGCCGACATTGTCGCTCTCGAGGCCCGCAAAGCCGCTCAGACCGATGGTCGTTCCCCCACCGTGACGGTCACCGGGCCAGCACCTGTCCTGCCCGGACCGGAACCCAGTGAGGTGGTCAGCCTGAACGCACCGGGCCGTCCGCCTTCCCACCGACCAGCGTCCCCTGCCCGCTCTCGATCGCTGGGACCAGCTGCTGAACCACTCCAGGCAGGACGCGCCATGAACGGCCTGCACCACAACCTGACCGAGACCGCCTCCGACGCGGCGGTCGACACCGCCTGCCGGGTCCTGCGGCTGCCCACCATGCGAGCGCAGTTCCCCGACCTCGTCGCCCGTGCCGAACGCGAACACCTTTCCTACCGAGGGTTCCTGGCCGAGCTGCTGATGTCCCAATGCGAGGACCGCGACCGGCGACGCTCGGAGCGACGGATCCGGGCCGCTGGCTTCCCCCGCCAGAAGTGGCTGTCCGACTTCGACTACAACGCCAATCCCAACGTCGTTCCCGCCGTGGTCAACAACCTCGCCACCTGCGAATGGGTCAAGAAGGGCGAGCCGCTCTGCCTGATCGGGGACTCCGGCACCGGCAAGTCCCACCTGCTGATCGGCCTCGGGACGGCAGCGGCCATGGCCGGGTGCCGCGTCCGCTATGCCCTGGCCGCCAAGCTCGTCAACGAGCTCGTCGAGGCCGCCGACGAGAAGCAGTTGTCCAAGATGATCGCCCGCTACGGACGCGTCGATCTTCTCTGCATTGATGAGCTGGGCTACCTCGAGCTTGACCGGCGGGGTGCCGAGATGCTGTTCCAGGTTCTGGCCGAGCGGGAGGAGAAGAACAGCGTGGCCATCGCCTCCAACGAATCATTCGGAAAGGCGCACATGTTCCGGCGAACCTGTGTCAGGCAACGGCTGAACAGCACGGGTTCCAATTGGAGAGGTAGATCATCGAGCTGGACGTATCCTTCGTGCCGTGACGGCGATATACGTGCTGGACGGCACCCAGGTGAGGACGCTGGAAGACTTCTGGCGACTCATCGGCGAGGCGGTCAATGGCCCTGGAGGCTACTTCGGCAAGAACCTCGACGCCTTCGCTGACTGCCTCAGTGGCGGCTTCGGGCAGCCCGACGATGATGACTACGTTGTTGAGTGGCGTGACCACCAGGCGTCTCGCGAGTATCTGGGCTATCCGGAGACGGCTCGCCAACTGGAGATTCGCCTCTCACGGTGCCATCCCACGAACCGACCTGCTGTCAGTGCGGATCTGGCTGCGGCGCATGCACAGCACGGGCCGACCGTCTTCGACTGGCTGATCAGGATTTTCGAGGATCGTGCCCCTGGCGTCCTGCGGCTTCAGTGATTTTCAATGCCTGGTCTTCACCACTCCGGCAAACGGCCCTCATCGACACGGTCGGCGAGGTAGATCATGGTGGCTTCGGGGTCCATGCCGAAGGCGGCCGCGACGAGTTTGGGGTCCATGGTGTTGACCAGGTCGAGCAGTCGAGTGCAGCGGATCATGCGGGGCGGGAAGCCGCAGGCGTCGAGGACGTGGCTGACATAGGCGGTGGAGGCGGGTCTCCTGCCGGACTTCGTCTGGCGGGTGACCATGACGTGGGGATTGTCGGTTCGCTGAACTTCGCGGTGAGCCAGACAGCGTTCCAGCACGGCCCATGACGCCGGGTCCAGGGGGACCGGATGCGGGCGGTCGCCGAGCCGGGCAGTCCTCGCCCGCGGGTCCAGATCATCGCTCTGCAGCATCTTGACCTCGCGACTTGAGGCGCCGTGCAACAGCGCGAGCATGCCCAGCAGGGCCTCGTGCGGGTGGACAGCAGGATCGGTGGTCCAGCGGCGGAACAACACGCGTTGCTGGTCGAGTGTCAGCGTCCCTCCGGTGAAGCCGCTCGGCCCTCGGGAGGACAGACCTCGGGTGGGATCGACCAGCACGATCTTCCGCGAGCGGGCGAAGCGGAAGAACTGTCCGAGCACGACCAGCCGACGGTTTCGGGCCTTGGGCGAGCCGGCGAGAAAGGCTTCGACATCGTGGACGTCGGTCAGTGCCCAGTCCTGCTTGCCGCGTTCGTCGGCGAGAAGGCGTGCGAGGTCACGCATGATGGCCAGCGCCGCTTCGACGGTCGAATCGCTGCGAGGCCGTGTTCCGGCTCGGCGGGCCCTCTCGCGCGAGCGCATCATGAAGTCGGCGAAGGCATCCACCGCTGGCCGCAGGGTTTCGGGGGTCGCATCGATGCGGCGCTGTCGGCGGCCCGCCGCGAGCCGTTCGGCCTGATTGGTGGCCATGGCCATGCCATGACCGGTGAAGAAGGTTTCCAGCGCGCGGGCGAGGGAGCCCATCGAGCGTCCGGAATGACGGGAACGTTCGAGCAGAGCCTGCGGGTGGTTGGGGTGGTCATCCCGGAGAAGTCGTCCCAGGGAGGTGATCATCGTGCAGGCGCGACTGACGCAGTACTTGGCGGCGAGATCGGCGGCGAAGTCCCGCAGCCAGTGCGGGGGTTCGGCGAGTTCGGCGATCAGGTTCTCGGCCCGGACGAAGGGCCGGTCGGGGTGACGCTGCCAGCAGGCTGAGCACAGTCCCAGCCCGGCATGCCGGCGCACGCGGCCACATTTGCGGCAGGGCCGGGGCGGCTGTTTGGTCTGGCGGGGACGCGAGCAGTGCCCGCACCAGCCGGTGTCCTCACGCAGATAGCCGGGCCGATGACACCGAGGGCAGGGCGCCTTGGCGGCGTCGCGTTCAGCTGTGCGCAAACAGTCCCGGCACAATGTCGCTGTCTTGTCTCTCACCGGGTGACCGCAGGCGGTGCACACGCGTGAGCAGGTGATGCACCGGCCGGTGTCCTTCTGGAGTACGCGCTGCTGGCCGCAGCGGGGGCACACAGCTCTGGCCGCCGCTTCCTTCTGCCGGGCGGTGCAGCGACAGCAGTACTGCCGGTCGATGAGGCCGACCGGGGCCCCGCAGCCGATGCAGTCGCTCTGTTTGACGCCCACGATGCCACCCGGGTCAGAGCGGGGGCATCGAACGGCCGCGGGCGGAGGCCGCCTTGGGCAGGTCAGCGACTGGCCTGGGTGGTGCGGCAGGACGCTCGACGGGGGTGGTGTCGACCTCGAACAGGTCGTTGGGAGTGCATTCCAAGGCGGTGCACAACGCGATCAGGGTCGACATCTTCACCTGGGAGGGCTCTTTGGTGAACAGTGCGGACACCGACGCGGAGGACATCTGCAGGCCGGCACGTTCGGCCAGAAGCCGCTGCAGCTGGGTGCCGGTCCACACCTCCCGCTGGGCGGCTGCCATCCGCAGGCGCCATCGGATCTTCATGCGGGGCTGCCCTCCTCTGCCGTGAGTTCGCCCAGTGTGGTGGTCACCGCGCGGCGATAGGCGTCCTCGATGAATGTCGCGGACGGCCGGACGTATCTCATGGTCGAGCTGACCGTCCAGTGACCGAGGAGGTGCTGGATCGCCACGAGGTCCACGCCGCGTTCGTAGTTGTGGGTCGCGCAGGCCCGCCGCAGGGCATGCGGGCTGAACCGGTCGGCGGCCGGGCGTCCTTCGATCTCCATCAGATAGCGCAGGCGGTTGCGGATCGTCCCGCGGTGCAGGCTGCCGCCGGACTCGTCCGCGAACAGCACCGGCGAGTTGGGGAACTTGCCCCGCACGTCGTCGAGGAACCAGTGCAGAACGAGGTCCAGGCCGTCCAGCATGGGCACCCAGCGCGGCCGCGGGCCGGAGGTGCGGGCGCCTTTGCCGAATCGCACGTGGAGTTTTCCGAACGGGCCCCGCGAGAAGTGGACGTCGGGACGGTCCAACAGGGACGCCTCTTCCGAGCGCAGGCCAGCGTGATAGAGGGTCCGGAACATCGCATAGTCCCGGGCCGCGGGCCCGTACTTGCGGGCGCTGGCGATCCGAGACTTGAGGAAGTCGAAGAACTCCGCCACTCGTTCCGGAGTCGGCGGCGGCAGTTGAGCTGGCGAGTCGTCCCCGACATGCCGCGAGGCGTTGAACTCGTCCACCGGGCAGACCAGACGGACACCGAACCCCGCTTCAATCTCAACGGCTTTGCGGACCTGCAGGAACCGGTGAAAGCCCTTGAAGATCTGCACATACTCGCGGCGGGTCGATGCCGCCCGCCCGGCGAGGGCCAGGTCGCCGACGACGCGGTCGATGTCCTCCGGGGTGACGTCCCACGCGGGTCGACCCAGCGCAGTGAGCGTCCGCTCCAGCAGGCCAATGTCGTTCTCGACCGTCACCGGGCTGAACCCGCGGGCCCGCCACGAGGCGACGAACGCCTCGACACACTCGGCCTGAAACTCCCACGGATCGGCAGTTACTGGCTCCAGCAGGACGGCACCACCCTCGATCACCCGCAACTGGGATGTCACCGGCACACCTTCCTCGCACCTGACCGATCAAGGCAGCACCTGGAGAATCCGGGCACCACCGTGAAGACCAACGAGGACCGCAGGAGATGGATACGGGCCGGTGGCAGCAGCGATCCTCGAAAAGGAACATGTGCCAGCCCCAGATGACTGGACCAAGACGTTCACCGACCGCGGCTCTGCGCTGCCATCATCGACCGCCTCACCTTCAACGGCACCATCATCGAGACCGGCACCGACTCCTACCGCCTCGCCAGCACCCGAGCCCGCGCCGAGGAGGCAGCCAAGACCGGCTGACCGCTGCATGGATCAGCTTGATGGTCCTCCACTCCAAGGATCGTCAAGCACTGTTTCGGGGATGTTCGCCGTGAGCAATTCGTCGATGCAGCTGCGCAGCCCGACGCCGGTGGGGTCGATCCAGGTGAGCCACGGCACCGGCTGGAGCAGGCTGTCGAATTGACGGGTGCCGGGGTCGGTGAGGAGGGCGCGGAGCTCGTCCGGGGCGGGGTCGGTGACCAGGCACAGCCAGGCCAGGCCGGCGCCGATGCGGACCTCGGGCGGTCGTCCGGGATCCGACCACAGGCCCCGGGCCCACCTGGGAGCGCTTTCATCATGGTGTTCGCGGGCGAGTTGGGCGATCGCCAGGATCATGCTCACCCGGACTACCGCATTGTCTTCCTTCGCCAGCCTGGACTGCAGAGCAGAGGAGACGTGCGAAAGCTCGCCGGTCGCCGCCGCCAGGACGTAGGCGGTCACGGAGCGGACCTCGTGGTCGGGGTCGGAGAGAAGCGGGAGCAGAAGGTGCAGGTCGTCCGTGACGGCCTGACGGGCGGCCTGGATCGTCCAGTCCACCGGGCACATCGTGCTGCCCTCGATCATCAACGGCTCCTCGGCGACTTGGAGCAGACCTTCCCGGGATCCGTCCCCCATGTGCTGACACCGGCCGATCTCGGCGACCAGGCGAAGGATTCGGGCACGGAGCTCGGAGTGCCCGGTCGCCGCGATCCGGAGCAGGAACGGCACCGCCAGTGCTCCTACCGCAATCGTGCCGCCCTGGTGGTGAAGACTCGTCCAGAGCTGCCCCAAGGCCCTGTCGGCAGCTTCGGCGTCCCCGGACGCGAGCGTGGTGAGCAGACCGGGCATCTCCTCGCCCGGGCCGTAGAAGTGCCGGAACCGCTGCCAGGGGACTTCGTCATACCTGAACCCGTCCTTGACCTCTCGCGGGATCGCGCCCACGGCCGCCCGCACGTCGCAGTCCGTGCCGACCCACCGTTCCGGCCAGCCAGCCCAACGGTCATCGTCCATGGCTTGGCCTTCCAGTCCACCGACAGCATCCGAACCCCGGGAGTCTAACGACCGGTGATCAAGAGACGGACCGCTTCTGCCGCACTCCGGTGGCACCGCACCACCGCGACGCTACTTCACGTGAACGAAGCCAGGCGCGGAAGCCGAGGCGGCAGGCCACCAGCCTTCGACCGCGAGGCATACAAGCAGCGCAACACCGTCGAACGCTGCATCAACCGCTTGAAACAGTGGCGGGGCATCGCCACCCGCTATGAGAAGACCGCGACCATCTTCCTCGCCGGACTCCACATCGCGGGCATCTTCCTCTGGTCTGCACGGTGATCCAAACGAAACTGCCTAGTCGATCGCGGCGAGTACCAGGCCCTGGCAGGCGGTCACGTTGGCGGCTGCCACGGCACTCAGGGGGCCGCGGGTGAGGTCGGTGTCGTCAAGGGTGAGGCGGCCGCAGTCGCAGAACCCCATGCGCTTGGCCAAGGCGAAAGCCCCTTCCTGAGGGAGGAGGTCGGCGATCGCGTCGACGACTACGAAGCCGAAATCAACAGCGACCTGGTAGGCGTGATGACACGCCGCCGGGTCGGCGGTGAATCGCCGGTCAGCGGGGCGTGTGGACGGGCGACAACTGGCGGCCGCGGCGCGCGGCGGCGAGAACGTGAGGACGACATACCGCGTTTAACAGGCACGACGCGCGGACAGACACCGCTGCTTCCCTCGCTTGGCCCACCGCGCATATCTCGCCTGTCTCGTTGAACAGTCGGCCAAGCCCGGCGTGGGCCCCCTGGGACAGGGAGTGGAGACGTTTTAGCCGTACGAGGAAAAAGAAGAAGAACCAGAACCGGAGTACCCCGGTGTGGGAGGGCCGCACCGTCTACGGCATGGGCGAGGAAGCCGCCGCGGCCGGGGGCCCGTCGCGCAGCAACGTGGCAACGGGACACCGGGCTGCCGAAGCCGACCGGGTGTGGTTCAACCGGAACGCCGGCGCCTCGGTGCGCGTACGTGAGGCCCTGCCCGGCGAGCACGACCACCGCGCGTTCGGCCCCGAGCCTCTCGCGCCGAATCAGAAGATCGCCGTGGTGGTGGTGCAGACAGCCCCCGGGCGCCGTGCCCGTCTTCCGTTCAAGGTCGTCACCACCCCGACGGCCGGCGCGGCAATCTCCCCTCAGCAACTCGAGGAAATTCGGGCGGAATGGGAGAGCAGCAACCAGACGGCACCCCTGACCAACCAGGAGGGCCAGGTCGTCGACGGGCTCGCCCTGATGCGCGCCCTCACAGCACGGGGCTGACGCCTCGCACGGCACAGCGTGTACAGGGTCCTCTGGCTGGTGAACGCCCCTGGTGACACGATGAGTTGGTACGATCGGCGAGACGTGACGGGAGCGTTTGTGCAGGCTGACGATGCTGATGGCCAAGTCGCGTCACAAGAAGCCGGAGAACCTCCGCCGTTACTTCAAGCCGTCACCAGCGGCCATCGCCGAGCTGACCAGCCTGCTGGCCCCCGGTGACAGCTGGCGGTGAGCCAGAACCTTGATCAACCTGTGCACTGACGGCAGGCTGGGTTGGATCGGACACGCGTGGATCGCGCACCGTCCGCCGGTGCTCGCTGTGCGGGGAGTCCGTCCACTCACTGGGATGTTGCCACTAGGCCCGCCTCATAGGCCAGGATCACTAGCTGCACCCGGTCGCGGGCATTGAGCTTGGCGAGTAGGCGGGTCAGGTAGGTCTTGGCGGTGGCGATGCTGATGGAGAGCTCGCCTGCGATCTCCGTATTGGACAGGCCTCTGCCGACGAGGGTCAGCACCTCGCGTTCCCGGGCGGTGATGCCGTCGAGCTGCGACCGCCGCGGCGGTGACGCTGCGGGTCGGGTGGTGAACTCTTTGATCAGCCGGCGTGTGACGGCTGGTGCGATCAGAGCGTCCCCGGCGGCAACGATCCGGATTGCGGCGAGGATGTCGTCCAGGGCCATGTCCTTGACGAGGAATCCGGAGGCGCCGGCGTGCAGCGCCCCGTAGACGTAGTCGTCGTCGAAGGTCGTGAGGACGACGACGCGTGTGGAGCCGGTGCCCGTCGTGATCAGCCGGGTGGCCTCGATGCCGTCCATACCGGGCATCCGGAGGTCCATCACCACGACGTCGGGGGCGAGTTCCTCCGTCAGTCGTACCGCTTCCGCGCCGTCTTCTGCCTCGCCCACCACCTCGATGTCAGCGGTGTCGGTGATGACCATCTGCAGGGCGGCCCGGACCAGGGGCTGGTCGTCGGTGAGCACGACACGGATGGTCATCTGACTCCCGTCTTCGCTTCTACCTCGGTCCCGGCCGGTACCGGGAGTCTGGCCGCTACCAGGAAGCCGCCCCCGGGACGGGGCCCGGCCGTGAAATCGCCATGCAGCAGGGCGGCCCGCTCGCGCATGCCGATCAGGCCGTATCCGGTGTCCGTGCTGGTGCCGCCGCCTTTCCCTCGGTCCGAGACCTCGACGGCGAGTTCGTCCGCGCGGTAGTCGAGGCGCACCTGGCAGGAATCGGCACCCGAGTGCCGTACGGCGTTGGTCACCGACTCCTGGACGATCCGGAACGCCGCGAGGTCGATATCGGCTGGCAGCGGGCGACGCCTGCCCTGCCACCGCACCTCCACGCGGACTCCGGCGGCCGTGGTCGTCGCGGCGAGCTGTTCCACGTTCGCCAGGCCGGCGGCCGGTCGCAGGGGCGCCGGCCCGTGCGCACGGCCTTGGCGTTCCTCACCGTGGTTGGCCTGGCGCAGCGCGCCGAGCATCCTTCGCAGCCCGGACAGCGTCTCGCGGCCAGCCATCTCCACGGTGAGCATCGCCTCGCGGGCTTTGGCCGGCTGGGTCTCGATGACCCGGGCCGCGGCGCCGGCCTGCAAGGCGATGATGCCGATGCTGTGGGCGACGGTGTCGTGCATCTCGCGGGCGATGCGCAGCCGTTCGGCGGTGACGGCCTCGACGGCGGCCCGGGCGTGCAACTCTGCGTTGTGGGCCCGGGCCTGATGCGACGAATTACCGACGAGCCAGGCGATGACCACGGTCAGGGCCACGAACGGCTCCTGCGCGATGCTGGAATCGTCGCCCGTGATCAACCGCAGGACGAGGTAGCCGGCCAGTGTGCCGAGCGCTGCGGCGGCCGCGATGAACGAGCTCCGCCGAGGCCGGGTGGCTGCGAGGTAGCAGAGGGCGATATCCACGGCCAGGAACTGCGTGGGCGGAATCTCATCCTGCCGCCAGGCCACCGTCGAGATGACCGTACCGACGATCACCAGACCGTACGCCACGGAGGTCCTGCGGCGCAGCACCGCGCTGCCGGCCAGGACCAGCACGAAGGCGACGGCGAGCAGCGCCTGGGCTCCGAGCGAGTCGAGCCCGTCCCGGGGGTAGTTGAGCGAGTACGTCGGCACTTGCGGCATCACTACGTACTCGACGATGGGTTCCACTGCTGCCGTGTACCACGCCAGTGCCGTCCACAGGCCCGGCGGTATGCGTTTGACCAATGGCAACGGCAGCGGCGGTGAGGCGGACATGCATTGATCGTAGGCACCTGCATCTGACGGCACATCCGACCGTGGCCGTACAACCAGGGTTGACACCCGTCCTCTCCGATTGTCATCGGTGGTCCGATTACGAGCGGGGTCGCCCACCGGCACCGTTGTCCCCGTGATCGAAGTCAACGAGCTCACGAAGCGATACGGCGGCACGACGGCCGTCAAAGATCTGACCTTCACCGTGCGGCCCGGCCAGGTGACCGGGTTTCTCGGTCCGAACGGCGCCGGCAAGAGCACCACACTGCGGATGATCCTCGGCCTCCACGAGCCCACCAGCGGCACCGTCACCGTCGACGGCCGCCCTTTCCGCGACCGGCCCCGCGGCCTGCGTCATGTCGGCTCCCTTCTCGACGCGCACGATGTGCACGGCGGGCGCAGCGCGGTGGCGCAGCTGTCCGCCCTGGCCCGCAGCGCCCGCATCCCGCAGCGCCGGGTGGAGGAGGTTCTGCGGGAGGTCGGCCTCGCCGAGGTCGCCCGGCGCCGCATCGGCGGATTCTCGCTCGGCATGAAGCAGCGGCTCGGCATCGCTTCCGCCCTGCTCGGCGAACCACCGGTACTGCTCTTCGACGAGCCGCTCAACGGCCTTGACCCGGAGGGCGTGAAGTGGGTGCGTGACCTGTTCAGGCGTCTGGCCGCCGAGGGCCGCACGGTGTTTGTTTCCAGCCATCTCATGTCCGAGATGGAGCACACCGCCGACGAGCTGATCGTCATCGGCCGCGGTGAGCTGATTGCGGCCGAGAGCCTCACGGAGTTCTCCGCTCGCGGCACTGGGCTGAGCGTCACGGTGGGTACGCCCGCCGCTGACGTCCTGAGAGATCTGCTGACGGCCGAGGGCGCGGCCGTGGACACGGCGGGCGAACTGCTTGCTGTGACTGGTGTGACCGCGGTCCGGATCGGTGAGATCGCCATGGAGCACCGTATTCCGCTGCATCACCTCAGCACCCGGTCCGCCTCCTTGGAAGAGGCGTTCATGGAGCTCACCGCCGACAGCGTGCAATACCTCGCAGGAGACCCTCAGTGACCACGACGTACGCTCCCGTTGGCGGACTTGGCGCCGACGAACCCCGTGCCCGCTTTTACGACCTGGTGGCCGCCGAGTGGATCAAGCTTCGGTCGCTGCGCTCGACCTGGCTCGCGTACGGGGCCACCGCCCTGGCCGTCATCGCGTTCAACGCGGGGACCGCCTACGACACCTACAACTACTGGCCGGAGCGGAGCGCGACGGACCGGGCCGACTACGTCCGGGCCGGAATTCCGCTGCAGGAGGCGTTCACGGCGAACGCCGCCATGGTCATGATGCTCGCCCTCGGTGCCATCGGCGCCGTCGCGATCATCGGCGAGTACAGCACGGGCACCATTCGTACGACGTTCGCGGCCGTTCCGGCTCGCCGTTCGGTGATGGCCGCCAAAACGGTGGTCGTCACCGCGGTCACCACCGTCTTCGGCTTGATCGTCGCGGGGGCCTCGTTCGGCCTGACGCAGGCGATCCTCGACGGCCGGGACGCCGGCATATCGATCAGCTACCCGGGCGCCCTGCGTGTCGCAGTGGCGTCCGCCCTCCTTGCGCCCGTGTGCGCGGTCGTCGGCATGGCCATCGGCTCCGTCATCAGGCACACCTCGGCCACCATGATCGCCGCGGTGGCGGTCATCCTCGTGCTGCCCATCGTCTTCACCGAGGGCCGCCACTGGTCGGCGGTCGCCGGGCACGCCACGCTCTATCAGGCGTGGTTGCGGCTCGTGGAGGTCGGCCCCCGCCAGACCGACTTCCCGTGGACGACCGGCGGAGCCTGGACCGTCTACGCGGTGTGGGCGCTCACCGCAGCCGTGTTCGCCGTCACCAGCGCACAACGGCGCGACCAGTGAGAGGGCCGGTCGGCCAACTGCCCGGGTACGGACACTCCGGCCAAGGCGGCCGCGACCAGGATGACGGGTTGACGACCGTTATTCCTCATCGACGACATCGGGGTCACGCAGGGACCGCAGGCCACCCGGCAGGTCCGGGAGCTGGAAGGAGTACCGGCCGAGCATGTTGATGTGGTGTCGCACGAACGGAGAGAGGCGGGCCACGTCCTCGTCGCGGACGTCGAAGCCGTCGGCCCGGAGCTGGGTGATGGCGGCATCCATGTAGCGGGTGTTGAAGAGCACCAGGGCGTTGAGGACGAGGCCGAGGGCGCCGATCTGGTCCTCCATGCCGTCCTGGTAGCGCTGGTAGAGCTGCCCGGCCTTGCCGTGGAAGATCTTCCGGGCGAGCGCGTGGCGGCCTTCCTGGAGGTTGGCCTGCACCTTGATCTTCCGTCGGTAGGCCGGCTCGTCCGCCAGACGCAAGATGTGCAGGGTCTTGGAGATGCGCCCGTAGTGCGCGATCGCGTCGCCCAGCGGGGTGGGCCGGCCGTCGCGCGACAGCATCCGGATCACGTCGTAGGCCCGCACGGCCCCAGTGTGGATCGAGCCGATGATCCGCAGGATGTCCTCCCAGTGCCGCTCGATCCGGACCAGGTCGATCCGGCCGCGGGCCGCGTCCTGGAACGCGCCGTAGTGGGCCGTGCGGTCGATGCGCCACATCTTCTGGTCCGGCAGGTCGGCCAACTGCGGAGCGTAGGTGAACCCCGCCAAAGTCAGCAGGCCAAAGACAATGTCGGAGTACGAGGCGGTATCCGTAACGATCATGTCGGGGCGTTTGCCGCCGTCGCGGTCGTAGAGGACGTCCAGCACATACAGCGAGTCGCGCGGGGTGCCGGCCACCACCTTGCCGCCGAGTCCGGCCGCCTGGTCATTGATCATGTTGAGCCAGGTGGCACCGCCCCGCCGCCCGAAGTACTTCGGGTTCGGCCGTGCGTAGACCGAGGGCACCGGCACCACGAACCGCATCCCGTCCACGGAGGCGACCAGCCCGCCACCCCACGCACTGGCGAGCGGGATCGCCGCCTGGGCGTCGATCAGTGTGGCGTTCGCGGCCCGGTACGTCGCCAGCTGCAGATACGTCTGGTCGACGTGGGACAACCGCCCGTACTTCAGCGCGTCAACCCCGCTGATGACGGGGGTGTAGCCGACGTTGCAGCCATGGGCCACCAGCAGCGCCGCGATGGTGACGGGGAGGTCCTTGAGCCGGGCCTCGCTGCCGGTGACCGAGGTGAACGCCTGGTCGGCGCCGGTCCAGGAGAACACCTCCAGTAGCACCTCCGGCAGGTCGACGCGGGGCAGCATCGCGTTCACCGCAGCCCGCAGGTCGAGCAGGGAGGCCGGTTCGGGCTCCGGCTCCAACGCGGCGAAGTGCAGGCGGCCGTCATCGTCGAAAGAGATCTGCGCATTCTCCGGCAGGCGGCCCGAGACCTCCCGGTAGGTACCGTCCAGCAGCGCAGCCCGCGCCGCCAGGTGTTCGCCCGCCCCCTCGGGCAGGCCCAGGGACGCAAGGACGGTGGACTTGGCCTGCTCCCACGCCTCACCCGCCAGCAGCTTCGCCCTCGGGTCGCCCCACTTGGAGGAGTTCTTCGCGAAGATCTCCCGTCGGCGCAGCATCCGGTGGAACTGCTCCAGCACACAGAACACGTACGCCTTCCAGTCCACGGTCCCCTGCTCCAGGTTCGGCGCGGCCAGCACCAGGCGCCGCCAGGACCCGGCCAGCAGCTCGGTGTCGATCTCGGCAGGTCCCACCTTCTTGCGGCCCATCAGCTCCGGCAGCGTCTTCAGCGCGGCCAGAATCGGGGCGCCCTCCGGAGTCGCTCCGAAATCCACGACCTTGACCAGGAGCTTCAGGAACGGCCGCACCGTTCCGAACCGGGTGGCCAGCATCGCCCGCCATGACTGATCCGCATCGGAGTCCAGCGGCGGGGTCAGCTCGAACAGTGCCGCGATCGCGGCGGCCAGCTCGTTGCGCGGTACCACCGCCTCGATCTGTTCCCACATCGCCGCCAGCGTCTGCACCTTCGGGGGACTGATCTCCCCGGTGTAGGTGTCGACCTGCTCGGCAGTGGTGTCGAAGACCACCTGGAAGGCGGTCGCCAGCTTCGCCCCGGCCCGCTCGACTCTCGGTAGGGTTTTCATCTTCTCTTTGGCCGTCTCCCGCTCGGCCTTGGCCAGCAGTTTCGTGGCGATCAGCACCTCCAGCAGGTCCAAGGCGTCATCGACCGCCCGTGTCGTCAGGTGCACCGCGGTGGCCAGCAGAGTTGCCAGGCGCCGTGCGTCGTTGTGCCGCTTGAGCAGCGTCGCCTTACCGTCCACCCCGTACCGCGACAGCTCCGCGAGCCGGCGCGGCGGTATACCCGACATGTCCAGCGCACCCATACCTAGATCAGCGATCTCCTCTGCCCGGGCCAGGGACCACTTAATTTGCGGGCCCGACACCCGCACCGGCCCGCGCCGCAGCCGGTCCAGCTCCGAGACCCGCGCACCGGAAGGCACCGTCAGCAGCGAGTCCAGCACCGCTCGCTGGCCGGTGCTCAGCAGCCCGTAGAGGGTGTCCCACAGCCGCTGGTTCGCCGCCTCCCGGACATTGCCCACCAGCCGTGACAGGCGGCTCGCCCCGGGCAGAAGTACTCTGCGCTCGCGCAGCCATCCCGCCGCCGCGTCGAACAAAGCCTTCGGCCCGTCCCCGGTCGTCCAGGCCCTCGCGTCCAGCCACTCACTCAGCTCGGCCGAGACCTCGGCGAAGTCCCGCCAGCCCCCGACCTCCTGAATCTCCCCGGCGTGGGTGCGGGCCGTCCCGTCCCGCTCGCCGTACTCCTTCAGGCATGAAGGGTCCGCGATCTCCAGCTGCTCGGCCAGGTACTCGGCCACTTCCTCCGGCACCTGCCGCGGGTCCGGCAGGAACCGGCCCAAGTAGCGCACGCTCGTGAGCTGGACCGCGTACCCGAGCCGGTTGTGCGCACGCCGCTTGGCTTGCACCGCTTCCCTGTCCGTGTCGTCCAGGAAGAAGTACCGCTCCAACTCGGTTCGGGACGGCGCCCCGACAAACGCCCCGTACCCAGCCTGCTCACCTGGCAGAAACTCGACCGCCACAACAACTCTCCGAAGATCGACAACAGCGACCCACGAAGGCTCTGACAGGCGATCACCCCAGGTCAAAGCGCCAATCAACACCGCGAAGGCTTAGCGCACGATCTGACATGGATGTTCCTCAAGCCCCGGTGACCCCTGCCGTAAGCGTTATCTCGGGTGAGTAATGAGTGTCAGGTATGTGAGGCAAGTTGCCCGTTAAGGGACGTGCCTTACGAATATCTGAGGGGCTGTGAGCCACGTTGGCGTCGCTTCTGACGGCGAGTGAACGGGGCGCTCCGGCTCGGTGAAGGCCTCCCTGATCAGGCGGTTGTGGGCCAGGCCCGTGGGTGGGGAGCCAAGGTGAGCAACTCTGCGGAGACCCTGAGCGCAGGGTGGGGAATTTCAGGGCTCTGGCCGCAGTTCCGTGAATCCCCAGGTCAGCAGTAGGAACGCGGGATCGTTTCGGCAGCGTACTTCCTGCCGTGGCGAGCAAGGCGGTTGAGGATGTGCTGTTTCCCGGGATCGATGTGCGGGTGGAGGGGATGAGCGACTCCTCCGGCATCCTGGTGGTGGAGACGGTGTCGACGGCCCGTCCGGGCCGGTGCCCAAACTGTCGCAAGCAGGCCCGCCGCGTGTACAGTACCTATCAACGCACCTTGAATGAGCGGCCGTTGGGCTCACGCCAGGTCATCGTCCGCCTGCGGGTGCGCCGGTACTTCTGCGACCTGAAGAACTGTTCCCGTAAGACGTTCGTCGAGCAGGTGCCGGGTCTGTCCACGCGCTACCGTCGGTCGAGTACCGGGCTTGCGGACTGGCTGCGGTCGATCGCGATCGAGCTCGGCGGCCGTCCCGCCGCACGGCTGTGCCGACGCCTGCGGCTGACTGCGGGCCGAACCCGGCTGCTCAGGCTACTGACGGCGCCAGCGGTGTCGGACCGTGCCCCGCGGGTACTGGGGGTGGACGAGTTTGCCTTCCGCAAGGGCTGCACCTACGGCACCGTGCTGGTCGACGTCGAGGCCGGCCGGGTCGCGGACGTACTGCCCGACCGCACCTCCGAGACGTTCGCGACCTGGCTCACCGAGCATCCCGGCGCCGAGATCATCTGCCGGGACCGGGCCACCGCCTACACCAAGGCGGTCAAGGAAGCCGCCCCTCACGCCCTGGAAGTCGCTGATCGCTGGCACCTGTTGCAGAACCTGTCCGCCGCGGCGGAGAAGACCTGTCACCAGCACCGCGACTGCCTGCGCAAACATGCCGAGGAGGAGACGGCGACCGAGGCGCCGGAGCCACCCCCGATGCTGTTACCGCCCGCGGAACTGCCCCGCACCCAGATCATCGAATGCACCCGCCACCGCTACGAGGACATCCACCGCCTGCTGGAGTAACGCTGGACGATCAGCGCCATCGCCCGCCGGCTTAACCTCGACCGCAAAACCGTGCGCCGCTTCCGCGACACCGACCTCGACCAACTGCTGGCCTCCGCCCGCGACCGCCGCCCAACGGCGTCCTGGAGCCCTTCAAGGCATACCTCAACGCTCGCTTCACCGAGGCGCAAGGCCAGGTCAGCGGCACTCGGCTGTTCCTGGAGATCCAGGCGCGCGGCTACCGCGGCAGCCGACAGGTCGTCTGCAAACACCTCGCCGCCCTCCGCGCGGGCACCGCCGAACCGGTCCGGGCGGACATCCCGAGCCCTCGCAAGATCACCTCGTGGATCATGCGGCCTCGGGAGACGCTCACCGAGAGCCAGGACGAGCGACTCCTTCAAGTCCGGCTCGCCTGCCCGGACATCACTCGGGCCTGCGATCTCGCACGGGCGTTCGCCGATCTGGTCCGTCACCAGCGCGGATACCTGCTGCTGGAGTGGATCCGGCAGGCCGAGCAGGACGCACCCAAGCCCATGAAGGGCTTCGCCGGCTTCCTCCGCCAGGATCTCGAGGCGGTGACCGCCGGCCTCACCCTCCCCTGGAGCTCCGGGGTCGTCGAAGGGCACGTGAACCGGGTTAAGACGCTCAAGCGAGCCATGTACGGCCGAGCCTCGTTCGCCCTCCTCCGGACCCGAATTCTCACCCAGCCATGAAGGCTACGACTCATGCTCGCCTCATGCCACGAGCATGACGGCAAAGGCCGCCATCAGAGTGTCCACCCTCAGCAGCAGCTCAGGGTTGGAAGTTCCCGCCACGCGGACAGAAACCTCATTGCCACCCACGGCCTGCGCGAGGTGCACTTCGAGGCGATGGTCCGACCCCACGAGTGGATAGCTGTACCAGCGATCCGGGTGCTCATCATCGGTGGCCTCAAGGCCGAGTTCGACCGCCTGCCAGTCGATGCCATCGAAGTCGTAGCCGGCGTAACGCGCCAAGAGAGCCAACAAGGGCTGGACGTTCTCGTTCCAGATCCAGCCCTCTACCGCGCGTTCCCGGTCGCTCTCTGTCATCCAGCCAGAGTGCCACATGCGGCACGTTCGCTCCCCGCCATATGTCCGTTCACGGAACTGCGGTCAGAGCCGTTTTCAAGAATCGCCATCAGGGGTCCGCCCCTTGGGCGCCCGGTGCCGCATGGAACACACGTAAGGCCCGTGCAAGGAGCACAGGCCTTACCGGCGTGTGAACTAGGTCACACTGGGGCGAGTTCGCGGCCCGCCCCCAAGCCCTCCAAGCACCGGACGGCTCATGCCAAGACAATGCGGCCTAGGCCATGAAGAAGTCAAAGTTCTCGGACAGGTCCGGACGGATTTACTGGGCCCGTCCAAGCGAGAAGTCGCAAGTCTCGGACAGGCCCGGACGGCTCGGCCGCACCCTCTCGGACACCTCTCGCCACTAGGAACACCGGAACCATGTGTTCCGTCAATTTGTGTACCCATGACGGGATTTGCTGGGCTGAACGCACGCCGGGCATGCTCGATCCTGCGCAAGCGCCGAAGGGTTCGCGGCCCTTCGTTCCGTACCCGCCCAACCTCCAAGCACCGGCTCACAGACAATGGAGAGGCTCATGTATTTCCGCTTCGACCTGGGATTCGGCTCGGGCCGTCCCGCGCCCGGCTGCGTCCTCTGCCCCGGCGTCCCCCGCAGCTTCGGCTTCTACCGGGGCGACGGTCTCACGGATGGCATCGCCGCCGGCCGCGGCTTCGGCTTCGTCCGCGTGCTGCTGGGCCTGCTCACAGCGGCCGCCCTGGTGTGGGGGATCCTGGACGGCCATGCCGTCGAGTGCATTGCCGCGGTGATCGCGGCCGTGCTCGTCGACGTGATCGCCCGGCTCCTGCACGGCTGCAAGGAGGCGTGACGATATGGCCGTCACCCTCGACCCGAGGATCAACGTGCGGAAGAGCCTGAACAGGCTCTTCGCCCGGTCCGGCCTTTCGCTCGAGATGCTAGCTCACCAGCTGGACGTCACCACGAGCCTCCTGGAGAGCTACCTCAGCGTAGAGGTCGTTCCCGATCCGTCGACCTACCTGAAGCTCCGGAGCGCACTGTCGAAGTCGCCGGACGAAGACCGGGGAATGGGGCTGGATCAGTGGTACATCGCACTCCTCGCCAGGGAGCAGCAGAAGCCTCAGAAGCGGAAGCGGACGAGCAAGATCAATGAGAGGCATGTCATCCCGGCCGGGGAGCCCGACCCGCTGACGGCGATGTCCCCCAAGGACCTCGTGGAGAAGCTGCGGGAGGTCCACCGGTGGGCGCTGGAGCCGTCCCTGCGAGAGCTGGAGGGACGTACCGGACACAGGCTCAAGCGCTCCACGATCGGTGACATGCTCCACCCCAACAACACAAAGCTGCCCCGTTTCGACAGGTACGCGATCTTCCTGGAGGCCTGCGGGGTCTCGGATATGTCCTACTGGATCAGCGCCTGGCGGAAGTTCGCACTGCCGACACGAACGCCGCGGGGTCGGATGATCGAGAAAAGCACGCTCGCCAGGTACAGCATCCTGCTGGAGCACAGGACGCGAAACGAGTTCCTCAACGCCTCGTAGGCATCGGCTAGACCGCGAAAGGTCTCACGGACGAACGTTCGTGGGACCTTTCGCATGCCCGGGCATGCCGACTACCTTGCGCCAGGTGTCTGAACCAGGACTCCGGGGTGACGCTGAGGACCGGGTGAGCAGTCCCGTCACCCGGGCGGCGGCGCAGGTCTGCCGCCCATGCGTGGAGGGGGTCGGCGAGACACGGGGCCTCTAGCCGCCGCTGACCTGGCCCTCCTCACCCTCCCGACGGACAGGCCCGGCCAATTCTTCGCTCTCCCGCCAGAGCCGATCCACGGGAGCGAAGTCCCCCAACTCGACCGCGAGCGCAGCGCGCACGAACGCGGCGAGCGCGACACTTCCGTTGCACACCTCGAAGATGCGCAGTACCCCGTCCGCGTACGCGGCGCGGTGCCGACAACCGGCGTGCACGCAGTGGCCCTCCGCGGCCAGGGCGAGCCGCTTGAAGGCGGCGTTCTTCTCGTCGGTGAGCTGTGCGGGACAGCCCAGGTGGTCCAACGTGATCCGGATGTGGGCGGACTTCTCGGGCGGGTGGATGGTGAGCCGTCCGCCGCCGGGCGTGACGTAGCGGCCGGGCGTCACCGGTGGGTACGGATGGATTACCGGCAGATCTTTATCCACTGCGTGCAGGGCGGGCAGTCCGTCGTACTCGGTGTAGGGGCCTGCAATGCCGTTGTGCTCGATTGCCATGCGGTCCTCGTTTCGGTCGCGGGGCGGCCGTACGGCCGCCCCGTCACGCGCTGGTGACAGGCACGTTCCGCAGCAGTGCGGAAGTCATCGACAGGAGCGTCTCCGCCTCGACTCGGTCGTACTTGAAGGCCTTGGTGACCGCGTCGTTGTGCAGGGCTCCGCAGGTCTGGCTGTACAGGGCGTCCTGGATCCGCCACCACCGCTCGGTCTGGTTGCACTGGCTGGCTTGCTTCCTCGGCCCGGGGTTGTCCCAGGTGACGTTGTCCCGGACCCACTCCAGGGCCCGCCTGACTTCCAGGATCGACGCCCGGATCTCGCCCACGGTCAGCAGCCGCTGCGCCTCCCGCAGCGTCCGTCCGACCTCGTCCCGCTCCGGATCGCCGAGCGGGTACGGCACGGCCATCTCGAACGCCGCGGACGGCCCCAGCTGCGCGAGCTGTTGTTCCCACCGGCTCTTGGCGATCGTGATGTGCACCGTCTCCTGGGCGCTCCCCGGGTAGCCGGGCGCCTGCGGCAGGGTCGCGTTGAGGTCGATCTCAAACCGGACGTCGCCGGTGCGGCCCTCCTCGATCGCGTGGACCTGCAACGACGTCAGCGGGAACGACAGGTTCACGTGGTGGACGGTCACCTTCGGGGTGTAGGGCAGGTTCACTGTCGTCCGGGCGAGCCGGGAGCGCTGCCCCATCGTGTCGAAGCCGAACAGGTCCGCCTCCAGGGCGAGGATCTTCCCTGCCTCGGTGAAGGGCGACGCCCCGACGTCGAGGTGGACTCTCAGCTCGTGGGCTCCCAGTGCGCGGTGCAGCCACGTCTGGTCGCTGCTGACCGCAGCGGTGAACCGGATGTCGTCGTCGAAGCGGAGTTCCTGCATAGCTCCCCCAAAGGGCGTGTCGATCACCCGATTCTGCCGGGCGGGCCGCCGCACCACCGCCGATTTCCCCCGGGCCGTGAGCTCCAGTCCACAGACCCAACGGGCCCCGGCTGCGGCCACTCAGGCCGTCCGGCGCGCACCACCTCGACCCATAGCCGCCGGGGCGCCTTCGCCAGCACCGTCGCCTTCGCCCGGTCCGTGATCGGCTGAACCGGCCCGGGCGAACAGCGCGCCCGGGCCGACGCCGTCACGTGCATGGCGCGTCGGCCCTTTCGAGGGCTTGGGTCACCGCGAGGTACGCCGTTGGTCGCGGCGGGCGGTGACCAGACTTCGCCATTGCTGCCGGGTGTGCTGTGCGCCGTCGATCCAGCGTGCCGGTGAGGCTTCCTCGAGGGGCAGGTTGGCCATGAAAGCGGCGATGTCGGTGTAGTAGGCGAAGTCGCCGCCGCGGGTGCTCTCACGCAGCCGGGCGATCGTTGTGGCCACCTGGTCCTGGTCGTCGCGGACGGCGTGGTGGAAGGCGAGGGCGAGGTCCAGGGCGAGTTCGGTGTACGTCACGCCCGCTGTGCGGATCTCGGTGCGCAGCACCTGGGCGCGGTCTTCGAAGTCGGCGTCGGTGCGGCCGGCGTCGCGGGCGAGCGCCGCGATATGGGTGATGAGGGTGGTGGCGCGCAGATCCACGCCGGCCAGCAGCTGCTCAGCGAAGGCGAGTTCGTTGTCGGCGATGTCCGGGTCGGTGAAGGCCAGGGCGAAGGCACGGTGTGCCTGGCTGTTGCCGCGCTCACCGGTGACACCGTGGTGTTCGGCTTCGTCACGTGCGGCGGCGGCGCGGTCCATGTCGCCGTGGGGCCACCAGATGTCGCCTTCGACGCGGTGGTGGCGGCCTTCCCAGCCCAAGGTGTGGGCGGTGGCCAGGGCGGTGGGGAAGTCGCCGGCCATGCAGGCGAGATGGGCCAGTCCGCGGCGGGCGGCGGGGGCGAGGCGGCCCTGGCCGTCGGCGACGGCCTGCATGCCCGCGCGGGAGGCCGGACTGTCCCCGAGGTCGCGGTGGGTCTTGGCCCGGTAGTACAGCGCCATGTGCTGCAGGTCATCGGGGAGCAGGTGGCTGTCGATGACCGTGGTGAGGCGGGCGACGGTGTGCGAGCGGTGCTGGTGCTGGCGGCGGGCGAGCGCGCTGAGGAGTTCGACCAGGGCGTCGGCGGCCGTGTCCAGTCCCGTGCTGTCGGCGTCGGGTGGGGCGAAGGGCTCCCACACGGAGTCGCTGACGTAGGTCCAGGCGGCGGGCGTGAGCCAGCCGAGGTTCAGCCGGTGGTCGCGGGCGAGGCGCAGGCCCTGACGCAGGTAGGCGATCAGTAGGAGCCGGTCCGGTCCGGGTGCGGCCTGGTGCTGCTCGCCCAGGGCCGTGAAGGCCCGCTGGGCGGCCTGCTGCCAGTCGCGTTCGGTCCAGCGGTCGTCGGTCATGATCAACCTCAGCGGCACTTCCTGCACGGCACCTACTCGCACCCGGAGAGGCCCGTGAGTTCAGGGGAACTGAAGGTTTCTCGTTGGGAACCCGAGGGTCTGGTGTCCTGATTCCCGGGTGCGGCCCCTTGGGTTGGTTGTGAACCCGCGCGGGGGTGCGTGTCGTCTGGAATCGGTCTCACGCTTCGTCGCGGTGAGTGAGGTGGCCGTCGGTCAGCCGCCAGTAGTGCTGGTGGTCAGTCAGTTGCCAGGTCTCGTCGGCGGCGATCGCCTGCGTGATCCATTCGTGGAGTTGCGGGAGGGCCTGCGCTCGTAGAACAGCGCGGGTGGCTGCACGTTCAGTGGCATCGACGGGGTGGACGTCTATGCGGAAGCCGACCATGTCCGGATGGGTGCCGCGGCCGTAGTTGCGGGGGTTCGGAGCGATCCATGCTGCTCCCAAGACGATGGTCCCGCTGTCATGTCCGGTGAGGAATGCCAGGTCCGTGACTCGGGTCATGTAGGGGCCGAGGCACTCGTTGATGTCGGTGGTGGTCAGTGGCCAGGCACGGTGCCGGGGCAGTCTTCGATTTCGTGCGGACATGGCAAGCAGAATGGCAGAAGGTCACTGTCGGCTCTCGGGTATTTGTTCGGCGGCCTGCTCCAGCAACGCCCGTGCTGAGTCCGCGTAGCGCATCGCGGTCTTCTCGTCGAGCCCGAAGACCTCGGCGAGGTGGAGCGGGTCAGGGCCTCTGACCATGGCCTCTTCGAGCTGCCGGTCGACGCGGAGTCTCTCCAGGGTCGCTTCCTGTCCCCGCATCGGAGCGCTGATCCAGTGATTACTGGCGCGGCTCGTCGTGTTGGCGGTCTGGTTGTTGATCAGCAGGTGGAGGTTCGCGGTGGTCGGCCACCGGCGGCGCCGGTGCTCCAGCCAGTCCAGCAGCAGTTGCAAGGTGAGATCGTCGAGCGGGCGGGGGCGTCCGGCGACGGTCAGCCGGCGGTTGCCGAGGTCGACGTCGTCGAGCATGAGGTTGGCGATCTGGGCGACCCGGGCGGCGTGGACCGCTGCGAGGGCGAGGATGAGCCGGGTCGCCGGGGTGGTGGCCGCTGCGACGGAGCGGTCGACCTGCTCGGGGATGAGCGGTTGCAGTACGGCGTACTCGTACTGTCCGACCTTGATCCGGCTGGTGGGGTTGCGGAAGATCAGTCCGTTCCGTTTGGCCCAGGTGAACAGCGAGCGCAGAGCGACGAGTTGGTCGTGGCGCTGGTGGCCGTGCAGTGTCTTGATGTAGGTGAGGACGTCGTCGCGGGTCACCTCCCGCAGGTGGTCGTAGGGGTTCGACCATTCCAGCAGGGCCGGGCGGACCCGGTTGAGGTAGAGCCAGACCGTGCCGTCCCGTCGCGGGAGGCTGCGGGGACCGCCGTCGCGCAGGACGCGGGTCCAGCGCTCGGCCTCCGAGCGGATGCCGGGTGCGAGACCCTCCAGCCTCTCGGCGATCCAGCGTTCGAAGGAGGGTTCGCTGTCGTCCTCGTAGATCCCCATCTCGTCCAGGACCGTGACAGTGTGGCCGACCGGCAGGTCCAGGGCCCGCAGCGGGGCGAAGATCTCCGTGTGCCGGATGACGTCGCCCTCGAGGTAGCCGGTGAGGACGAGGGCCAGGCCGCGGTTGACGGCGAAGCGGATGTTGCGTCCCCAGCCTCGGGTCTCGGCGAGTCGGTGGGCGAGGTACTTTGCCCAGGCCAGCCACGGGCTGGTCAGGTCGACGTCGGACAGGGCGAGTCAGCTGTACTCACGGGGGGTCTGTGCGAACAGCGGTAGCTGCTGCCAGCCGGGATCCGGGCGCCAGGCCGGCAGGAGGCGGCTTGCGCGGGGCTCCCCGCCGTTCTTCGCGCGTCCGAGCCGTGGGGGTCGGTCTCCTGCGGTAGTGCATCCCGACGAACAACAGTTGGTGATGCCGGACGGCGGCGAGCCGGTCCCGCACGTCCGTCTCGTCCGTGGGCTGGCCGACGACGGCCTTCGCACTGAGGCGAGCCTGGCACCAGCACAGGCGGCAGTAGTTCCACTTCAGCGGCTGGACGCGGTGGCAGCCGGTGCATGCGGACGCGTCGTGGCCGCGGCCGAACATGTAGCAGGTGGGGCAGAGGCGACCGCTGAAGTTTCCCCAGGCCAGGCAGCTGTCGCAGGAGTCGGTGGGCTTGATGTAGCCCTTCGGGAACCGTGCCACTGGATCACTCCGGCGGCAGCGACCGGCCGTCCCGGCGCTTGGGGATCACCTTCGGTGCGGCGGTTCCCGCACCGACCGCGGCCCGTTCCGTCTCCTCTGCCTGGCCAGGTCGGCTGACCTTCCCCGGTTCGGGGATCAGCAGGTCGCCGATCTCGCAGCCGAGGACCACGCAGATGACGTCCAGGTCCTCCAGCTTGAGCGAGACCGGCTGGCCGGACCACAGCCCGGACATCTTGCCGGCCGAGATCACCAGGCCGTGCTCGGCCAGGCTCCGCTGGAGCTCGGACGCCTTCCAGATACCCTTGTTCGCGGCGGTCAGCCGCAGGTTCCACCTCATCGGGCCAGTCCTTCCAGCCGCTTCGCGGCCCGTTCCATCCCGGCAACCCAGGCGTCCTCGACCCGGGTCTGCTGCACGTGGATGTACCGCATGGTCGTGGCGATCCAGGAATGTCCTAAGACCTCCTGGATCGCGAGCAAATCCAGCCCATTTCCGTAGAGTTGGGACGAGCAGAAATGCCGCAGCACGTGCGGCGTCAACTTGTCCGTCCAGCCCGGCAGATGAGCCTCGACGGCGTTGTCGAGCCCATTGCGCAGGGCGTCGTCACCGACCCGGCGGGCGGAACCGTCGGTGTTCTTCCGCTCGCTCGGGAACAGTGGGGCGCCGGGCCTGGCGTGATCGTCGTCGAACTGGCCCCACACGTCCTCGATGAACCACCGCAGTGTCCGGTCGGCACCGTTGATCAGCGGCACCATCCGCTCGCGCGGCCCCGAGCCGCGGGCGCCCTTGCCGTGGCGGACGTGGAGCTTGCCGAAGCGGCCCAGGTCCCACTTGATGTCGTCCAGGTCGAGCCCACATGCCTCGCTCACCCGCAGGCCGACCTGGGACATCAATTTCGAGGCGGTGTAGTTCCGGGCGGTCGGGGCGAACTTCCGGCAGGCGGCCAGCTCGCCGCCCCAGCCGGTGAACAACGTCCCGATCTCCGGCTCACTCGGCGGGATCCGCAGTTGGGCGTCCTTGGCCCCACGCGGACGGTTCATCTCGTCGATCGGGCACTCGACCACCCGGCCGGTCATCCTGTGGATTTCGACCTTTTGCCGCAACTCCAGGAACATGAAGTACGTGCTCAACGCCTGCGACCGGCCCAGCCGGGTGCCGCTGGGCGAGTGCCGCAACACCTTCCCGAAGTACACGTCCGCGTCAGCGGGCTCCATCTCCCACAAGGGCCGGCCGAACCAGGTCCTGATCTGATCCAGATGACCGACGTCCCCGCGGATGGTGCCGTCCGCTAGCCCTGCCGAGGCCCGCGCCAGGATGAACCCGGACAGCACATCGGTCTCGAACCGCTCCAGCTCCTCCGCCGACGCGGGCGCCCAGTGCTCACACAGGTCCCGCACGACTGCCAGCGCCGCCAACCCGAGCCTCCTCACCTTCGACTCGACTGCGGAACGGTCGGACGAGATGAGAACGCTTCAGGAATCCCGAAGTTACGTCACAGGCCAGCAGAGCACACGAAGGAGGAAGAACCCCCTGGCCACGGGTCCGAGGACTCAGCGAGGCTCAGGGGAACTTACGGGATGTCGCACATTCTCGGGCAGTGAGCGCTCCGACCCCGACCGTCGCCATCAAGGGAATCACCGGCATCAGCACTCCGATTCCCCACGCAACGGGGCCAGTTTCCACGGCTTCGTAGGTGCCCCAGGGCGTCCGGGAGACTCGAACAACCTCGCGTGGGCGGCCTTCGTACTGGACCTCTACCGTGCGCTTCTCGTTGCCCATCTGGGGGCCGCTGCATACGGTGTGACTTCCCGCGCGCCCAGCGCTCTCTTGATGGCACTCTGCGAGCCGGACCTGTACGGCGTTTCCCAGCAGGTCCAACTGCGCGAGGCTGGTCATCACAGACCACGTCACCGCTGCGATGCCGAGCAAGGCGAGCACACCGTATCCGACGATCGCGCACCGCCACCCTCTTGTCATAAACAGAGCATGCCCCGAATTCGGCGCGTCCCCGCGCACGTCGACCGCAGGAGCGCAAGGCCTCGCCGCTCGCCGCAACGCCATGCCAGCAGACCGCCGCGCCCTGCATAGTTGGCGTTGCCCTCGGCAAGCAGGAAGCCGGCATCTTGCCGAGGTACGGCTATGACTCGGAGCACTGTCCATGCCAGTCTTTGGACATGGGGCTCAGTTTCAAAATACATGGGGGCGTCGCAGCCGGTCTGGGAACAGCGCTTCTTGGGCTTGCCGGACTCACGTGGCTGCCGGGGACCTTGCCGGTGACGGGCTCGGGATGGCTACCCGCGGCGATCATGGTGTCGCTCTTCCCGGTTTTTGTTGCCGCACTGATCCGTCTTCTTTTGAGGCGACCAGACCGACATTCCATGTGGCTGGCCGTTCGGTGCCTGCCGATCAAGGTGCAGGTTGTGCTCGTGACGCTGTTCGTTTCGGGCATGCTGCTGTCCGTGAGCGGAGTCAGAGAGGGGCACCTGCAGGCGGCCGAAACGAAGGACGGCCGGTACTTCGCCTTCAACACGACTCCCAATGAACGCGGACAGATCGAGGTCTCCTGGATTAATACCTGGACGTCCTGGCGAATGACCAGCGCAGCATGTTCGCGATCTCAGGCGTGCTCTTTGTCGGGGCCGCATGCAGCGTCCTCGCTGCCGGCGAGCTACGCCGTGCAGAGCTTGCACGGCACCGCCGTCGCCCTGATCCAGTCCTTGCCAGCGGGGCCGACAACAAGCGAGTGGGGGACCAAAAGCACGCGTGAGGTCCTCCTCCCGACGAGGGGAGAGGACATCACCCTCCCCGAGAGGGCCCTGGCCAACGGGTGCAGCCTCCAAGTGGCGCCGCTTACGCACCGCTCTCAAGCACGTGTGTGGAGAACCCCGCCCCTCCGGTGACCAGATGCTGCTGCAGGTCCTCGGTGCGGCTCACCGTCATCTGGTTGTGCGTAAAAGCGCCGCGTCACAGCAGGGCGCTTCGCGGTCTGTGCCTGCACGTACTGCGTTTCGGCGGCGCCCCAGGGAGTCTAACTGCGCAGACAGCAGGAAAGCGGAAGCTGCTTGGCCCGTCCGGCCCCTTGGCCCTGTACGTCCTGTGACTATGCGACGCAGTCGGTTGGCCGCTCCTGAGCGCCTCGGCAACCGTTCCGGTTCGGTGCGGGTCCTTTGCAGCAGGCCCCGTTCGGGGTCATTGGACGCGAGGGTGGAGGAGTGCCATGGGGGTTCGCAGGGCACGTCCGCTGGAAACCGCAGGTAAGAGCTGTGCACCCGGGTCGACTCGCTCCCACAGTCCGGGCATGCCGCCCCGTCCGCCGTACTGCAGACGTCGATGCATATCGCCTCGTCGCTCACGTCCAGCGACAGCACCGACACGTCCGCGATGGACGGTAACAGCAGGCCGCTCCAAGCGGGGCGCCATCTCTTCCACGACGCCGTACTGTCGACCGCATCAAGATCGGCCTTGGTCATTATTCAGGCAACTTCCCGGAGCCCGATTGGAGCGTCAGTCGTCACTCAGCGAGCGCACATCACGGAATGTGTGCCAGAAACCGAGTCACGACAGCGCTTGTTCACGTTTTCGGGAGGCACCCGTCATGAGTCGAAGTCGGTGTTCACGAGAACAGGAGGCAGCGAGTACCGGCAATGGGTGACACAGCAGATCCGCTGCCAAGATGCACTCGTGTCGGCGCGTGCCACGTGGCTATCAAGGGGCGAGCAGGGGGCCGAAAGTCTGGCGGCCGATGCGCTCGGCGGTCGGCTGGTCGACTACCTGGCCGGGGACGTCGGGGTGCTGACTTGTCCAAGCGCAGGCATTCGCGGCGTCGGTGAAGAAGTTCAGGGCGTCGCAGCAGGTCGAAGCGGCGGGTCCGCCTCCGGGACGCTGCCCCACGAAGACCACCGCGGAGGTCGGTTCCCACCGCACTGTGCCGGTGGATGAGGTGACGGTGATGGGGTCGCCAGTGACTGGGTCGGCGGAGGAGATCACCGCGTCCTGGCCGAGCATGTCAGGGATACCCAGGGCGTCGATGGCGCACATCGACCAGACCTCCACTCCGTTGTCGAGGCGGACCCTGTGCCGGGTGGGGACAGCGGAGAACGGGTAGGCGGCGCGGATGTTCCCGGTCTCGTCCAGGGTGAGGAAGTCCTCGTCGGCCAGCTCGGCAAGCACCTCGGTGGCGCTCCGCCCGGCTCCGGTTGCCACGGGCTGGAGCGTCTGGGCGTCGGGAGCGGCTCCCGTGGCGGCGAAGTGGCGCAGGATCTGCTGGTGCACCACGCGCAGCCCGTTCTCGACAGGTGCGCGGCGCCCGCGGCCAGCCCGCCCGACCACGTCCAGCGGCTGCGGGGTGCAGCAGTCCGAAGCCCCCGCATCACAGGTTTGTGGGATGGCCCCGGCGAGGGCCTGCCGAAGGGCGGTCTCGTCCGGCGCGCCCGACACGGTGCCGTCGGCGTTCCTGTAGAGGCGGCACGAGAGGCTCGGCACCGCCCCGGGCGGCGCGAACGGGTCAGTGCCGTCGATCAGGATCGTCGGCGACCCGTACATGCCCAACCGGGCGGCCTCAGCCTCATCGGCCACCTCAACCAGCTCCACCTGAGCCTGCCGTCCTCCCAGCGCGGCGGCCACCCGCTCAAGCGCGGGCCGCGCGTTCGGGCAATCCGCCACCCTCAGCACAGTGACGTGCATCTGCCTGTCCTCCTAGACCGTCGTCCGTCTTCCGAACCGACGGTAGACCTTCCAGTGCACTGGAAGGTCAAGGGTTAGCGTGGAGACATGCGCATCGGCGACCTCGCCGCCCACACCGGGGTGACGACCAAGACCATCCGCTTCTACGAGGACAGCGGCCTGTTGCCCGTACCCCCGCGCACCCCGGGTGGCTACCGGGACTACCCCGACCACACGGCAACGCGACTCGCATTCATCCGTGACGCCCAGCGCGCCGGCCTCACCCTCGCCGAGATCCGCTCGATCATCGCCCTGCGCGACGATGGCCACTCACCCTGCACCCACGTTACCGACCTCATCCATGAGCACCTGGACGACATCGACCGGCGTATGGCCGAGCTCGCCGCCACCCGCGAAGCACTCCGCGACCTCGCAGCCCGCGCAGCGACCACCGACCCCGCCGCCTGCGGCGCGGACGACATCTGCACGATCCTCAAGCCCGCACGGCCGTAGGCCGCTGCCAACTCGTTCTTGTGAACAGAGCCAGGTCGGCCGAGATACGGCCGAAAGTGATAGGGGGAGGGAGTGGCCGGGCACCGTCGGCGAACGCGATGTGCGGCCGCGTGCATGAACCACTCCCAGACGGCCTTGCGGAAACTGACCCCGACAACAGCATGTCGATCAGACTCACCTGTCCAGCCCCTGTCCGCTACCTGTCCGTGCGGGAGTGGAATCCCCGGCGCTGGCTGCTCGGAGCGGGGTAGCGTTTTTGGTCATGCACAGCGATCTCGGCACCGATCAGGCTTGGGAACGGCTGCGGGCCAGCCGCTCGAATCCACCAGGCAGGGCCAGCACCGGCGCTCGCCGCAAGACCTATGCAGCTGCCCTGGAACAGACTGGGCAGATGTTCCGGGCGCTTCTTGCCTCTGGCATTGGATCAGCCGAGGCCCCCAGCACCTGACGGTTGGCCGCGACGACGCTGCCACCTGACTGCTCGACCTGGCGCGGTGGTGTCCCGCACTGGAACGTCCTCCGCACCGGGCCCCTGCACCTGTCCGTGCGCCTGCGCCGCTTTTTCGTCCTGCACGCACCACTGCGCCCTGGTATCACGTCCCACCCGCTCAGCGTCGCTGCCGGACCGGACCGCGTCCGCCTCGGGGGCGGATGATCGGATGACGCAGCCCTGACCGGGTGGGGCGGGCTGGCGTCCTGCCCAGCTGCCTTCGTCGACGACGAGGCCCCCGGTTGTTAGGGACTTTGCCGACGGGGCGCTTCGGGGTCTGCCCGGGGCAGCTCTCGGGGTCGTGAGGTCCGTCGGGGAGGAGCCGGGGCACCGGGCCGTTGTCGCCTTCGAGGACCTCGTCGTCGGGCGATGAGGCCTGCCGCGCTCGCGGCGGGGGTGAGCGGGCGGCCCGTCCGGGCAACGTGCGACAGGAGCCCGGACAGGCTCCGGTCGCGATTGTGCCCGACGGGCAGAATCGGAGGATGCCGACAGGCCGGACTCCTGGGCCTGCATCCTGGCTGTCTGCGGTCGCCGACACCGGTCGGTACCGAGCCGGCGACATCCCGGACCACGGCGTGGGCGGCATGCCACGGCTCTCCCGCTGCCGCCGGCAAGGGAGTTGCCCATGTTTGTTTGTCCGGCTTGCTCGTCCGGTGGGCGGGTCGGATGCGGCCGTGCGGTCGGTCTGTACACCTCTCGACCGCCCCGAGTTCCCGGAACTGACCATTGGCCGCAGCGCCCGGCAGGACACTGTTTGTCCAGCTTCCTGTCACAGAGCGGCGAACGGGGATCCGGCTCATGATGAACGACGAACTGGCCGCGGAGCTCCTCCTCCGCGCCGAACGGGACCAGGCGGCGCGGCACCTGGCCCTCACGACCCGTGACGGACGCGAGATGTGCCGGATCGATGGCGACAACACCGCCTGGCTGAAACAGGTCATCTCCGAACGCGGTTGGCCGGGCGTCGCGTTGGTGGGGGAGAGCGGAGCCGATGCGGCATGGCTGCTTGCCCAGCACGCGGACCTAGATCCGGTCTTTCAGTGCCGGGCTCTCGAACTTCTGAGGGCCGCGGTCGAGGCTGAGGACGCGTTACCGCGCCACGTCGCCTACCTCACCGACCGGGTTCTGGTCGCGGCCGGCGAGCCGCAGGTGTACGGAACGCAGTACACCGACGACGGGGACGGCACGAACGTGCGCCTGCAGCCCGTTGCCGATCCTGACCGGCTTGATGAGCGCCGTGCCGCGATGGGCCTGGAGTCGGCGGCGGAGTACGACCGGCGCATGCGCGGTCATTGACCACCGGTGGGCCGCTGCCCTCGGGCAGCTGCGGCCAGGTGTCCGGTTCCTGCTGCCGCCACCTCCCGGTGCCGATGTCATCACCCTCGAAGGTGGCGCCCGGCGCGATGTAGGGAAGAACGTCGTCGGCGTGGACCCGATCGGTGAGCACCCGGTAGTGCCGCTGCCAGGTCAGCGGCCACGGGCAGTTCCAGTCCGGGGCGATCGCCGCCAGCTGCTTCGCGCGCTCCGCCGCGCGCTTCGGGTCCTTGCCGAGGCGGCCCCTTCCGTCGGAGGTCTCCTCGTCCGTGCCACCTCGCCTTGGGGCACAGGCTGGTCGTCTCCTCCTGCGCGGTGTTTCCGTTTTCGGCGGCATCAGGGGTGCCCTCGGCGCTCTCCGCGGTGCGGCGGTAGTAGGGGTGGGTGGAGTCCATCCTGCGGGCGAGGTGGAGGGGGTGGGGTGCTTTGGCGGACGTCGGAGGTGACGCCCTGGTTGGTCAGGACGGCGGCGAAGGCTCCGATGAGGTCGCAGTCGGCGTCGGGGTTCTGGGCGATGACGGTGAACCGGGTGGCGGTGTGGGCGTAGCCGTTCTTGCTCTGGCTGTTGCTGTCGAAGCGTGTTTCGTCTTTGCCGAAGCGGCCGGCGGGGCCGGCGGCCCAGGTGCGGGGGACGTTGACGAGCAGGAGGTCGGGGTAGGTGACGGCGCCGTCGTCGGTGGAAGAGGCTGTCGGTGGTGTCGGTGGTGCGCCAGGTGCCATCGCTGGTGCGCATGTGGGCCTCGGTGGGGCGGCCGATGCGTTCCAGGTCGCCGATGACGCGGACGGTGGCCAGGGGGCGTTGGGCGCGAGGGAGGTTGTGGCCGGGCAGCCAGGACGCTGGCCGGGGCATTCCGGGCTGCGGGTCCCGGCCACCTGTGGCAGGGCCTCGGCCGAGCCGTGGAGACCTGCGTCGCCACCCATCGCGACTGCCTACGCCACCCATCGCCCAGCAGCATGTTGCCGGAGGCCCCTCTGGGTTCCGGTCGACCGCAGGACGACTCGGCGCCCACCGGTCGGCGGGCCGAGCGGAAGATGGCAGCACATGCCCTGGTCCACGAGTTCCTAGCCCAAGGTCACTCGCGCCGGGCGATTGGCCGGCGCCTAGGCTGGGGTCTCAATACCGTGCTCCGCTACGCGAACGACGCACAGTGGCATGACACTATCCGCGACAACCGGCCCCGGCCCAGCAGACTGGACCCCTACAAGCCCTACCTGGAGCGACGCTTCGCCGAGGGATGTACCAGCGTCACCCGCCTCCACAGCGCACTTGTTGCCGAAAGCGCGCCCGTCACCTACCTGATGGTCCGCGCCCACATCGCCACCCTCCGCGGGGCTCCGGCCGGCGCGCCGCCCCGGCATCCGACGGTGCGCCAGGTGACCGGCTGGCTCACCCGACACCCCACCGCGCTGAGCGAGGACGACCGCGCCGGGCTGAAGGATGTTCTGACACGCTGCCCCGAACTGGACACAGCCGCCGCGCATGTCCGCGACTTCGGCGAGATACTCAGCCATCATCAGGGTGCCAGGCTCCCTGCCTGGATCGACGCAGTCGACGCCAGTCAACTACCTGGCCTCACCCGATTCGCACTTCATCTGCTACGGGTCCTCGATGCCGTCATTGCGGGGCTCAGGCTGCAGTGGAGCTCCGGCAGCATCGAGGGAGCCGTGAACCGCATCAAGAAGATCAAGCGGCAGCTCTACGGTCGAGCTGGATTCGAACTCCTCCGCAAGATGATCCTGCTGCAGTAGCGCCTTGCAGACAGGGAGCAGCGTCAGGCTTTGGCGCCAGGCATGCCGCTGGTGACGACGATCTTGGCCACGTCGCCGGTCTTGGTGCGGCCCAACCAGACGACGTCGCCCGATTCGGCCGTGAACATGACCAGATCGGCTAGTTGCGACTCGTCGCGTACCCGCTCGCACCATCCGGGCAGCCGTTCGGTTTCGCGCGGCACCGGAATGCCGTCCTTGAATGCGCGAAATGGCGCGGACAAGGTCGTCCACGCACCTGCGTCGGCGAAGCAGCCAACATTGGCGTCGGAGTAAAAGCGGGGTTCCTCGCCTGGCTGAAGCCGGTCGACATCGTCTTCGACGCCCAGGCCCATCTCCCACCCGATCACAGGGTCGTCACTGATGCACAGGCGCGTCGCGGCACACTCAACGCCATCGAAGTGCTCGCCGAAAAACTCGTACGGGCCCGCCGTCCATGCGATCTCCACTCGGTAGACGCCCGGGGGAATGCGCACCGCCAGCTCCCGCGAGGGCCTCGTCGGCAAACCTTGCTCGTACATCCAGACGTCGTCGTCGTCGAACGGAGCATCGACGACAAGACGGCCGCTGGGCACGCGCATGGTGGTCACCTCCTCGATCCCTGTCACAACGATGGGCGTTGTCGGATCGTCGTACACCGTCCCCAGGTGAGCGCCGGGCGTGAAAGCCGTCTCCAGGTACCAGGCGGCCTCAGGCCCAGCTGCCAGCCGCGCGTCCCCGACCCACTTCATGTCTCACCCCTCCTCGCCGCCCGGCCGGGCGGTCAACCGAAACGTACGTGGGCCCGCTGACATCGGCACTTCGCCTATCGTTCTCGAGCGCAGGCTGCCCGACTGATCAACCTGCTGTGCAGCTAGAGCAACGGGACAGTGCGGTGGCAGGCCAGGGGAGCCGCGATGAGCAACTCTGAGGCCATGCGAGGACGGGGCGGGGAGATTTAAATTCTCTACCACGAGCCACATATTCCAAGCTCGCGAGCGCCCTGCAATCGAACGAAACCGTCACGGTTCATGATCGCTCCCCAAGATCTGTGCCAGAACCCAGAACTGGTGAACAAAACCACCAAGGGCGCTGTCGGTGACAAGTACCGTGCGTCGGCTCATGTGACTGAGCGCTTCGTGGCAGGGCAAGCTTGACTCGTGGACCAAGGGGTGGCTGCGCTGATCGGTGCGGGGGTGGGCGTCGTCGGCTCCGCGGTCGTAGGTGGGCTTGCATGAAGCGCACAGCGTTGGCAGCTGGTACGTCAGCTATGTGCTGAGGACGTCCCATGGCGTCGGCAACACGGCTGAAAAGACCCCGGCGTCGTCGTCAAGTGCGAGCCACACCGTCTTGACGGGGCGTGCGGCCAGGGTGCGGGCGAAGGCGCCGGGCACGATGAGGTCCGCGACCTCGTCGACCACGCCGGTGACGGCGTAGATGGCCCGGCTGGTGCCTCGCTGGAAGGTGCTGGGTACTGCGGATCTGGTGGGTGGAGCAGCGGTTGGCACGGCGGAGAACCTCCGGCGGTGGACAGTGGGCCGCCGGGACCGTGCCGTTCGCGTGGAGCTACTGTCCTGCGCGGGCCTCCGCAGGCTGCTGGGACTGCGCCTCAGCTTCGGAACGGGCGATGGACCACCCCCGGGTCCAGTAGCGGTACCCGAACCGCTCCTCGACGCCGCCGACATGTTGTACGGGCAGGCGTCGGAGGGGTCTCCGGCCGCGTATGCGGCCTTGCCCTCGTTGAGCCGGTCCTGGTAGGCCTGACGGTTGAGCTGGGTCGCCACGGTCGGATCTCCTTACTGGCCCGCGAACATCGAGTCCTGGATGCCGCGGTCGCCGGCCGGGGGCGGTCCGCTCGGGGCGGCTCCTCCTGCAGCGTTCGCTCGGTCCTCGCCGTTGTGGTGCGTCTGTGCCATCTGCGCCCCGTCAACGTCGGTCGCCCATGCGTCTGGGTCGGTGTAGCGCCACACTTGGCCGTCACCGTCCCTCACCCACCCGGTCAGTGTGCCGTCCGTGGCCTTGTCGAGCCAAGCCTGTTCGCCGGAGCTGCCGGTGTAGGCGCACCAGGCTTCGGGGCCGTCGGGGGTCGGTCTCGTCGCCCTCGTTGTACTCGTCCCCGGCCCAGGGACGGGAAGCGTCGTCGGGCTGCTCCGGGGCGGCGTTGGGTGCGCCCCCGCCTTCACCTTCCGGTGGGGTGTCGGGCGTCGGGGGTGCCGTGGGGTCATCCGCGGGCGCGGCTGGATCCTCCTCGATCGCGGCCGGGGCCGCCGCCGGGTCCTCGGGCAGGTCCTCCTCGAAGTCCTCGGCGGGCTCGGTGTCGGAGATGCCGGGGGCGGCCTTGTCGAGCGGAGTCTCCTCGGTGCCCTCGTTCTCGTCGTCTTCCTCCACGAAGGGCTTGCCGCCCTGAGGGAGAACCTTGATGGCCAATCCGTATCCGGTCACGGACAGAGGATGGTGCGTCGAGGCGCCTTACGTCCTCGTCTGCCTCTCAAGAGCGCTCTCTGCGTGATAGACCGTTTGGTCGATGCGCCGAACGAGGTCGGGGTGAGGTCAAGTGCCCGAACGCAGAGCACGTTTGAGAGTCCGGCAAGTGGCCCCGCGGCCGCCGCTTCCGCCCGTGAGAAAGACACGGGGAACGAGCCGATTCGCTCGCGTACGGCGATGGTATAGGCGCTCCGACTGGGCCAGGCACACCGCTGTGCTAGCCGCTGTAGTGGCCGCCGCCAGCCTTGCCATCACAGCGTGGGGGACGTTCAAGGCCGCTCAAGTTGCAAACGATCAGTTGGCACAGTCCAAGGAAGACAGCGAGATGGAGGAGCTGAGTCCGGCATCACGGGTGACGATGTGGGGGGATGGGCGGAGCACTGTTGTGGCCAATCGCACCCTGGACCCTGTCTGGGTCTCCCTGTTCCTCGATAACGAGAGACAGCGGGAAATGAACGCGGGACGCGCCACTTACATCTTCTTCGGCGTAGTTCCCCCGTGTACTGCGGTGCAGGTCCCCAACAAGCTTGTCCACGGCGCCGCCTCTTCCTTCGATCCGGTCCCTGACAGGGACTGGGTCTTTCAGGGCATGCACTTCCTGACGATGGATGGCCGCCCTTGGGTGCGTTACAGCACTGGACGACTGCTCAAGGACGTCTCCTCGCCCCCGATGGCCATGCAGGTGTACCAGGAGACGGGGGGCCTGGTTGCAGACAGCAAGGCGAAGGCGAGTCAGCTCCCAGAGTGCAGAGCTTCCTAGCGGGCTCAAGATCGTTCTTGCCCAATTGGGCAAGCGCCCCGGATCAGCTTCCTGGCATGCGCGGCCGTCGCGGGGCGGGCCCGCTCTCCTCGACGACGTTGGTGTACTCGCGCAGCACCGCGAGGACGCACGTGTCGTCGTCCGGCGACAGTCGCCAGGGGGCCGGTCGGTGACAGGGCGATGGTCTCGCCCTGGTGGAGCTCCACCAGGGCCGCGGCCCGGTACGACCCGATCATCGGGCGGTTTGCCCGCCCGGTGATCTGCACGGTGTAGGTAGCACCGTCGTCGAACGAGCTGGTGACGGTGAACACTTCCTGCCTCCTTACCTGGTGGCCATCAGGTAAGGAGGAACGCGCGCAAGTCGTCGTCCTGGTACCAATCGCCACTGAACATCGCCTGTAGGGACCGTGCGAGGGTGTCACCGGTCTCCGGTTGCGTCTGCTGCCGCCGCAGGAGCCGGTCCAGAGCGCTCGGCCGCATCCGGCGGGCGCCGGGCCGGCCGGTGTGCGTCCTGCCGAACCAGAACGCCCTCTGTGCGGCGTCCAGGTCGCCGAGGTGACGGGCGAAGTGCTGCGCCAGGGCGACGCCGCGAACGGACCGAGCCCGCTGGACTTCCTGCCTTACCGGGAGGGCAAGCCGCTGCCCGGCGGCTTCAAGCTCGGCATCAACCCGGGCCTGGTCAAGCACGAGGGCACCTAGAGCGTGCTGTGGGGCGAGGAGGTCCGGGAGCGGTTCAACGCCCCGGAGCTCAACCTCGCCCGGTACATCAAGGACGGCACCGTCACCGACGTCGACAACGGAGAGTAGGAGAGAGCGACGATGACCCTGTTCGGGGACGGCCTGGACAAGGCGGTGCAGAAGGCGTTCACCCGCCCGGCCCCCAAGAGCGCGGGTGCTCAGATGCGGTACTTGGTCAAGCAGCTCAAGGGCACCAAGGCGGTCGCCGAACTGCTCGCAATGTCCCAGCGCCAGGTGGAGCGGTACGTCAAGGACGAGGCCAAGAAGCCGCGCCCGCAGCTCGCAGCCCGCCTGGAGCGCGAGGTCAAGGCACGGTGGCAACCGCAGATCTGCGCCCAGGCGCGGCAGAAGGCGGCGACCACCGGCGGCATCGTCATCGACACCCGCGCCCGGATCGGCTACAAAGCGCCAGTCTGCACCACTGACCAGGACCGGCTCCGTCACCTGACCGTGGCGCTGCCACCGCAGTACACCGCCCGCGCCAGAGGCGGCGCGCCTGGCCCCGCCGCATGTCCTTGGCCCGCGAGCGCCGTCGGGCACGAAGGGAGCGCGCCTGGCTCCCTGGCACGCACACCGCTCTGGACGACGGGGGCCCGGCGGCGCGCAGGCGCCGTTGGCCACACTGGTGAGCCTGCATCATGGCACCACTCATGACGTGCTGGCCTGCTGGTTCTGCGTGGACCGCTCCACCATCACGCGCGCCATCGGCGAGGTGCGGCCCCTGCTCGCGCAGCTGGGATGCACCGACGCGCCGGAGCACCCTTCGAGGGCGCGGACGTGCGAGCCGTAGATGGCGCAGTCGACCATCTCCAGCAGACCCGCCGCCGGCAGCTCAGTGAGCAGGCGGCATGCTGTCGGGGCCAGAGACCGGCTTTGGTCCAGTCCCGCAGCCGGCGCCAGGCGGTCACGCCGGAGCAGCCCACGAGCTGGCGCGGTACATCGCGCCAGCTATCGCACCTGCCGGAACTGGCGGTTGAGGGAGGCGGCCTTGACGTTCACGGTGACCCAGCCGGGGCGGGCCTCTGGGGCCGGGCGTTCGCCCAGCTCGAGGCCGTTCAGCGGCTGGTCACGGTCGATTCGGGCAGCGTAGGCAGCGAACATGATCCCGACGCTACCGCCGCTACCAGGGCAAAATCTCTAGTCCGTTCGGTTTAATGAACGGGGGGTGCGTCATATCCGCCCGTACGTTATAGTGAACGTATGGTTCATTCACGCTCCGCTTGGGGTGGCCGATGACGCCCCCGTCCAGTCGCCAGCCCGTCAGCAGTACCGCGGCCGCGGTCGGCGCGAAGATCCGCCTGCGTCGTCAGCAGCGCGGGATGAGCGCGGCGGAGATGGCCCGGCGTGCCGGGCTGAGTAAGGCCACGCTCTCGCAGCTCGAATCGGGCAAGGGCAATCCGACGATCGACACCCTGGACGCGATCGCGATCGCTCTGCGGATCCCGATCGCCGACCTCCTGGCCCGGGACGCCGATACCGGTCCGGTGTACCGGCCGGCCACCGAGGCCGAGCCCGGCGAGGTGACCCGGGAGCTGCTGCGGCGCATCAGCAGCGGCAACAGCCTGGAGATCTGGCGGCTGCGGATCCAGCCCGAGACGGAGCTGGCCGGTGTCCCCCACGCCACCGGCACGATCGAGCACCTGCTCATCTCCAGCGGCTCGGTCACCGCGGGCCCCGTCGACGCCCCGCAGGACCTCGGGCCCGGCGACATGCTCGCCTTCGCCGGGGACGCCCCGCACTTCTACCGCACCGGCGCCGAGGCCGTGGACATCACGGTCGTCTTCGCCTCCCCGATCATCACCTGACCAGCAAGGAAGCCCCCACGTGAGCACGACCCCCGCCACCACGCCCTCCGGCCTGTCCTTCATCAGCGACAACATGGCCGGCGCCTCCCCGCAGATAGCCCGCGCCGTCGCCGACGCCGCCCTCGGCCAGGTCCTGCCGTACGGCAACGACCCCTTCACCGAACGCGCCCGCACCCGGCTCGCCGAGATCTTCGAGCACGAGGTGGACGTCTTCCCGGTCACCACCGGATCGGCTGCCAACGGCCTGGCCCTGGCGGCCCTGACCCCGCCGTGGGGCAGCGTCCTAGCCCACCGCGACAGCCACATCCACCACGACGAGTGCGGGGCGCCGGAGTTCTTCACCGGCGGCGCCAAGCTGGTTGGCCTGGACGGCGGCGACAGCAAGCTCGACCCGACCGCCCTGCGGGCGGCGGCCAGCAGGCGGGCCGGTGACGTGCACAGCGTGCAGCCGTCGGTGATGAACATCAGCCAGGCCACCGAGTCCGGCAGCGTCTACAGCATCGCCGAGATCCGCGAACTGACCGCCATCGCCAAAGACGCGGGCCTGCGCACACACATGGACGGCGCCCGCTTCGCCAACGCCCTCGTCCACCTGGGCACCACCCCGGCCGAGATGACGTGGAAGGCAGGCATCGACGTCCTGTCCTTCGGCGCCACGAAGAACGGCGCGATGACCGCGGACGCCATCGTCTCCTTCGACCCCGCGCTCTCCACGGAGCTCGCCTTCCGCACCAAGCGGGCCGGGCAGCTCACCTCGAAGATGCGCTTCCAGACCGCACAGATCGACGCCTACCTCACCGACGACCTGTGGCTGGACAACGCCCGCCAGGCCAACGCAATGGCCACCCGCCTCGGCGACGGCCTCAAAGCCATCCCCGACACGGGCCTTCTGGCGGTCCCGCAGGCCAACATCCTCTTCTGCCGGCTGCCCCAGCACGTCACCGACGGCCTCCTCGCCGAGGGCTACGCCTTCTACCACGACCGCTGGGAGCCGGGCATCGTCCGCTTCGTCACCGCCTTCTCCCACAGCGCCGAAGACATCGACCAGCTCCTCGAAGCAGTCCACCGCCACACCCGCTGACCGCGGCACCGCACAGCTCTCCACTCCGACCTCGGCGGCAACCCGCCCGGGCGTCGTTCAGCCGGACCGGCCGACCGCCGCGGGCTGAGGGGCAGAGTCTCCTGGGCTGAGGCCAGGAGACGACCCCGATCCTGCCATACGCGCGCATCGGGCGGTCCAGAAGGTCTGGAATGGCCGTGACGGTTGTATTTATCTCGCTTCGTGTACTTGCTTCCCACCTGGTGCTACTTCCTCTGGAACCTCAAGATCCCAGTCTCCAGAGTCCACGATCAAGGGGAAGCTTCAGCCCGATCCAACATCCGCTTCGCGGACAAGCGCATCGCGGACCTTGAAATCCGGCCCTGGCGAAGGAAGATGGGGCGCAGGCTGCCTCATCCACCCAGTGACCGTCAGGGGCGTCAGTCCAACGGTTCGCTCCCGCGCCCACCCACCAGGACTTCTCCAAAAAACTGGCCAGAACCGGAGTTGGGCCGTACTTTGCTGCCGGTGACAAGCGACCCTTGTGAACCGTCGGATCCCCTTTCCACCCCCGGGCTCTACTCCCGTTCGTATCTGGCGGTCACCGCGAGTTTCGCCTCGGTAATGTTCTTGACCGGGTTCGCAGCGCTGGCGGTGATGCCGTTGCTGCCGGTGGCGGCCCGAGACCTCGACGGAGTCGGTCTCTACCCGCTAGTGGCAGGGGCGTTCGTGGCGGCGAGCCTGCTCGGTGGTGTGCTGGGCGGGACATGGGCGGATCGCGGCGGGGCCCGGCAACCGCTGACAGCCGGGGTGATCCTGACCGTCGCGACGCTCCTCGTCTCCGCAACCAGTACCACCATCTGGCAACTGGTCCTGGGACGCTTCACCGACGGGATCGCGGCGGGCCTGGTAGCGGTGTCCGTCAACGCGGCCATCGGGCAGTCCTACCCGGATCACCTGCGCGCCCGCGCATTGTCCCTCATGAGTGCGTGCTGGATTGTGCCGTCACTAACCGGCCCCCCGCTCGCCAGCTTCGTGGCCGCGTCGTGGTCATGGCGAGCGGTGTTCTTCGGCGTCGCTGGGCTCACCCTTATCCCTGCCGCGGCCGCTGTGCTGCTCCTTCGCGGACGACCAGAGCCGGGAGCATCGCAAGAACCTGGAAATCCCGAGGCACCCGTGCGGCGGCCCGCCCTGTCCGCCGCAGTAACAGTGAGCGTCGCCGCGGCTCTCACCCAGTACGGCGTTTCCACCTGGAATGTATGGCACGCGGTGTGCGCGTCGATCGGTGTAGTGGTGCTTGTGACGTTTGCCCCGAGGCTGCTGCCCCCGCACACCTGGCGAGCCGGGGGCGGATTGCCCGCCACGGTGCTCCTGCGCGCGCTGACCTCGGGCGCGTTCTTCACGCTGGAAGCCTTCGTCCCGCTGATGCTCAGCACAGACCGACAGGTGCCAGGCGTTGTTACAGGGTTCGCGTTCACCGGGGCGGCACTTGCCTGGGCCGGAGCCTCCTGGATGCAGGGTCGCCTGCAGAACCGGGTGTCGCGGCACCGGCTGGTCACCATCGGGGCCGGAATTATGGCGGCCGCGGTGGCGGTGGCGGCACTGTGCACCATGCCGGCGGTGCCCCCGGCCGCGGCGGCGTCTTCGATGGCGATAGCCGCCTTCGGCATGGGGCTCGCGACGCCGTCACTCACACTGCTGTCGCTCGCGCACACTTCGGCCGACAGACAGGGCTATGCAAGCGGTGCGATGCAGACCTCGCAGAACCTCGGCCAGACCCTGGTCCTGGCCGTGACATCGGCTCTGTTCACGGCAGTCTCAGCGGCGTCAACGAGCCGCCTCCCGGCATTTGCCGGAGCATTCGCGCTCCTGATCCTTCCGATTGCGGGTGCCGTCTGCCTGGCAGGCCGGACGCGCGTCACGGATGCAGGCCAACACGATGCCTCGGGACTGTCCGTCGCCGCGGCAGAAGGACAGCTACGGTAGGCCGATGCCACCGACGCCGCACCGTGCCGCGCTCCTCGTCATCGACATGCAGCACAACATGAGGCCCATCATGCACCGCCCTGACCAAACCGTCGGAACCATCGCGGGGCTCAGCTCCCGGGCGCGTGCCGCGAACGTTCCCGTCATCACGGTTCAGCAACAAGGATGCGGAGATGCCTTGCCCGGACTGGCGCCGTGGAACGGAGAGCCGGTGGTGACAAAAACCTGTGCGGACGCCTTCCTGGACACCGATCTCGACGAGACGCTGATCCGGCTCGGCGTCACCGAGGTCCTGGTCACTGGTTTTGCCACCGAGAACTGCGTGGAGACGACTGCCCGCCAGGCCCTCAGCCACGGCTACGACCTGGTGCTGGTGGCGGACGGACACACCACATCGGTCCGCTCCCAGCCAACGGACTTCGCCCTTCCAGACCAGTCGATCGCCCATCACAACGAAATCTACCGGCACATCGACTTTCCTGATCGCAGCGTTCGGGTTCTGCCTGCCACAAAGATTGACTTCATAGCGCCGAAGCTGGATGCACCGCTCATTTGACAGACCCTCAGCTTGGCGTTTAACCTCGGTGGGCTTGGTGTTTCTTGATCGACTCGGCGCGCTTGACGGTCTTGCCGACGTCGTGGCGCTTGGCGCGCTGCTTG
>NZ_JBSFCI010000049.1:0-45128 GCF_053593375.1 Streptomyces sp. NPDC002309
GAGACGGCAGGACACAATGACGGGGCAACGGAGCTCCTTCGGGACAAGCTGTCTTGGTCGACTGCCTGTACCAACGAGCTCCGTTGCTCCGCGTCCGAAGCTCTTCAACTGGCTTGCGTGAACTGCGAAAACGCTAACTACCCGGCCTTGAGTGAAGGCCCGTATCAACTCCGCCCCCTCAGTACCGTTGACGTGCCCAGGGCCCGACTCCTACCTCAGCCGCCAACTGGCGCGTACTGTCACCACCATGACCAGCGGAAACCGGCAACGCCGCGACGGAACCTCCAAACGCGCCCAGCTCACCAGCGGCGACCATCGCGGCCCGAAGGACAAGCGGGGCAAGCCGGCCAGGGTCGTGCAGCCGGACGGGGGCCACAAGAAGGCTGCGGCGAAGCGCGCGTGGTCGGACTTGTTCGCGCGGATCGAGGAAGCGAAGAAGCGGGAGGCGCAGCGGAAGCAGCGCGGCGGGGAGTGAGGATGCCCCAGCGGATGTCTGGGGGCATTGACCAGCCTTCCCCTCATCAGCTTGGGGCCGGGTCGTGGGGGCGCTTCCGGGCGCGGACCCCAACCGGGGACGCCCCCCATCGCCGTGGGTTACGTCCACGGTGGTGTACGGATAGGCATGTGAAGGATGCTGTAGGCGGTCCCTCGCATGGCCCTATGGCCGAGAAGCTGGCCCTGGGTGCCTGGCTACCGATACCAGTCGTCTCCGCCCTCGTCCGCGAGACAGCGATCGAGATAGTCCCGTAGATCACGGGCCACCCAGCGGCGGCTGTCGTCTTCGTGTTGCCATACGAAGATGTCAGGCCGCCTAGTAGGGCTTGGTCAGGTCGGCTGTGGTGGTGCGTGTCCTCCGGGCCCGGTGTGGCGTTGGGAGTGTGTGACTCCGGACGAGATCGCCGTGGTGTGTGGTGAGTTGGAGGCGTTCGTGGCGGAGGTGTTCGAGCCGTTCGCGCGCAATGACCAGCGTCGCTGGGGGCAGGTCTATCTGCGAGGGCTGCTTACCGACGGGCAGCGTAAGTCGGTCGAGCCGATGGCCGCACGGCTCGGTGAAGACGGGAACCGGCAGGCATTGGCGCATTTCATCACCACCAGCCCGTGGGACCCGGCCCACGTCCGGGCGAAACTGGCCTGGCGGATGGAGGAGGTGATCACGCCGGAGGCCCTGGTCTTCGACGACACTGGGTTCCTGAAGGACGGGACCGCCTCGGCGTGTGTGTCGCGGCAGTACACCGGCACCGCCGGCAAGGTCACCAATTGCCAGGTCGGTGTCTCGCTCCACCTCGCGTCCGATCACGCTTCTTCGGCGGTCAACTGGCGACTGTCCCTGCCCCAGACATGGGATCCCGCGTCTGCTAAGGCCGATGCAGGCAAGGTCGCCCGGCGCGTGGCCTGCGGGATCCTGGACGACGTCGGGCATGTGGAAAAGTGGCAGTGGCCCTGGACATGATCGATGAGTGCCGCGCTTGGGGGATCGAGGTGCCGCTGGCCGTCGCGGATGCCGGATACGGCGACGCTGCCGCGTTCCGCCACGGACTGCGGGCCTGCGGCCTGAATTACGTGGTGGGGATCTCCACCACGCTGTCGGCTCAGCCCGCCGGCGCGGTGCCGGTGGCCGAGCCGTACTCCGGGACCGGACGCCCGCCGGTGGCCAAGTATCCCGACAAGCCGCGGTCGGTGAAGGAGTTGGTCATCGCGGAGGGGCGGAAGGCAGCTCGGCCGGTGCAGTGGCGTGAAGGCTCCCGGCCTGGCACCGGCCGCTCCGGCCGCAAGCGGATGTACTCCCGCTTCGTGGCCTTGCGGGTCCGGCCTGCCGGACGCGGGGTTCGGCAGGCCACTGACGGCCCGGAGCTGCCGGAGTGCTGGCTGTTGGCCGAATGGCCTGCCGGTGAGCCCGAGCCGGTGCAGTTCTGGCTGTCCGACCTGCCACCGCGACATACCAGCACCAATACAGACCTGACCAAGCCCTACTAGAGGCCACCTGCCGCTACGGTCACGGCATCTGCGAGGACCCTTCGTGCAAAGCGTGCCACCTTCGTACCGCTCGAAATGGCGTGCGTCGAGGCGCGCGTTCTGCCTCGCAGAAAGTACGGAGCAGCTACGGGCGTTCTGGGACGAAACAGGCGCGAGCGGTCTTCGGCATCAGCCGTGGGGTCCCTGGCGCGGCGCGGCCCTTCTCCGGCACGGGAGGAGGAAAGTCGGACGCATCCGGCTAACTGGTCAGCAAGTGCAGCCAGGCTGACGGCGGTTCACGCATGCCGTTAATCTCTTTGTCATGTCATCCCAAGAGCGCAGCGCCGGAGCCGTCTTTTGTATCGTCTTGGCGATGCTGAGCATGACCACGGCGGTGATCTTGTCAGCGGTCGCACTGAACGCGACCTCTCAGGTGTCCGATGAGCCGTTGGATAAATACGGCAGCAAGATAGTTCTCTTCGAGGATGCCGATTGCGACACCAAGGCGGATACCCCACCCGATCAGCTCTTCGAGAGCTGCTTCTTTGAGTACCAGTCGACCATGCAGAAGGATGCGGCGTTCTGGGGGAGGGAGGTTGCAGCGCGGCAGGCGGACATCCAAGCGAAGGGCAACTTGGCAATCATCTTCGGCCTGCTCGGGGTGACCTTCGCCGTCTGCGCCGTGGCGTCCAACAGGCGGATCCGGACCGAGCCACAAACCACCGACGCTGGGTAACCCATCCCGCCCCAGGTCGGGAACCCACGCCTACCCAACCACCCTCGCAGTCGTAGCTACAGCCTCCAAGACAATTGAGTACCGTTTTACACCCTGATCTGCATGTTTGCCTAGCTCAGGATTCGAATGGCGCTGATTGCGGGGGCATCGGCGCGTGATGCGTGAAGCCGCTTACAGGGTTCGTCGGCGCTGGGAGAGTGGTGCTCAGGGCCGCGATTTCGGCCGGGAGCAGGGCCAAGGTGATGGCGCTGACCTTGACAACGATCAGTCCCGCTGGGCCTCGCGGGACGCCGACTGCCCGCTTCTGCGGGTGATTCGCCTGGTCATAAGGGTGTGATCGTGGCCCAGATGATGAGCGATTCCTTCACGCCGTATGGGTATCTTGCGGCTCTGGTATTGAGCGGGCGTACTGGAAACGTCACTCGGAGGGGACGGGCATGTCGACACCCCGTGGGTAGCAGTCTCTGTCCGAGGGCAGCCGGGACGACACGATGGCTTGCCCGGAGCAGGAGAACGCAGAGCTGCGGCACGCGGTCGGCTCTTACGCGATGGCCGACCAGGCCATCGGGGGTCGTCGTCGCGATCCACGGGATCGCGCACTCGGCGGGGGTTGGAGGTGCTGCGCGAGGTCTCCCAGCACACCCATATCAGGCTGCACACGGTTGCCGAGACGTTGATCCGGTGGGCTTTGGGTGAGCAGCTGCCAGAACCCATGGGCCAAGTGCTGCAGGCGGCCGTGCTCCGGTGTCCGCGCTTCGCCAGCACTGAGCGGCCCGGCTGACGGGGTCAATCGCCGGAACCTGCTCGACAGTGGACCCGGCAGGAAAGTCGGCGGGACGGGGTTGCAGGGTTTCAGGGCGCGGGCTCAGAGGCGGACGACGAGAAGAGCGATGTCGTCGTCTGGGCCGTCCCGATGTGTTTGGAGATCGGCAAGGAGGGCGTCTGCCAGGGATTCGGGGCTGAGGTGGCCGTGACGGGTGAGGTTGTGGATGAGGCGGGCAAGTCCCGTGTCGATGTCCTGGTCGCGACGTTCGATGAGCCCGTCGGTGTAGAGGACCATGGTGGCGCCGGGCTGGTAGGCCAGGGTGACCTGGGTCCTGACCGCTTCGGGCTCCCATACCCCCAGCGGCGGGTCGGCCACCTGATCCAGGACGTGGACTGTGCGTGTGTCGGCGTCGAGGAGGAGAGGCGGAGGGTGGCCGGCGCGGCTGTAGGTGATGGTGTGGGTGGTTTCGTCGATCAGGGTCTGCACGGCGGTGGTCGCCAGCGCGCTCTCCACGGTGGCCGCGTAGTGGGCGAGTGCTTTGAGGGCGCGGGCGGGTTGGCATGTGGCGTGTATGGCGGTGCTCAGTGCGCTGCGGAGCTGGCCCATGATGCCGGCGGCGGTCAGGCCGTGGCCGACGACGTCCCCGACCGCGACCGCGAGCCAGCCAGGGCCGAGCTCGCAGAAGTCGTACCAGTCCCCGCAGACGTGCAGCGCGCTGACGGCAGGCTGGTAGCGCACCGCGACGTTGCTGCGTTCCCGTGTGGTGTCGGGCAGCATGGCACGCTGCAAGGTCACGGCGATCTCCCTTTCCCGCGCATGTGCCCGCCGCAGCTCCTCGTTCAGCTCGTTGAGTTCCTGGGACCCAGCCAGTAGCGAGGCCGCCATGGCCTCCTCATCGCTCAGCGTCTCGCCGTTGCGTAGAGCAGCACGGGCATGGACCAAAGTGGTGACACCTTTGACCTGCGCAATGATCAGAAGGACCTGACCCTCCGGGCCGAGGACCGGCGCGGTGACCGGGCTCCAGTGGTAGGTCCGGGATCCCGGAGTCGCGAGGGCGTCAGGTCGTCCGGCCTGCGCGCTCGCTGACCACGCTCGGGCCGGGCGGGTGCGGGCAGCTGCTGCGCGACGATCGCGGCGAGCGAGAGCCCGAACCCCACGAGTTGGACCGGGCCGAGCGTCTGGCCGAGCAGGACGGCGCCGAGCGCCGCGGCGACCAGCGGCGAAAGCAGGACGAGAACCGCGACAGAGGTGACGGGCAAGGTGGTGATGCCGCGGAACCACAGGACATAGGTGATCAGACCACCCACCAGGCCGAACCAGAGGTAGCCGAGGGCGGCGGGCAGGTCGATCGCGGGAGGCGGCCCCTCGACAAGGAAGGTGACGGGCACCAGGAAGAGACCTCCGGCGGTGAGCTGCCAGCCGACGACAGCGGTGGGGCTGGCCTCGGCGGGCCGTCCCCAGCGCTTGGTGAGCGTCACCCCGAGCGCCATCGAGGCCGCGCTCGCCAGGCCCGCCACGACCCCGACCATGTCGAGTGCCGCGTCCGGCCCGATCACCACCAGGCCGACGCCCACGACACCCGCCGCCCCCCAGACGAGGCGCCACACGGACAGGGCCTCGCGGAGGACCGCCACGGCCAGGACCGCGACAATGAGCGGCTGCGCCGCTCCCAGGGTGGCGGCGACGCCTCCCGGCAGGCGTTCGGCCGCGATGAACAGCAGCGGGAAGCACAGCCCGATGTTCAGCACGCCGAGTACCACCGCCTTTCCCCACCAGGCGCCGCGCGGCAGTGTCCGGGTGAGGGCCAGGGCGATCAGGCCGGCGGGCAGCGCACGCAGGAGTCCCGCGAACAGCGGGTGCCCCTGCGGGAGGAGCTCGGTGGTGACGACATACGTCGTGCCCCACACCACGGGAGCGAGCGCCGTCAGGAACGTGCGCGGCAGGTTCCCACGGGGAACACCGCTGCTCGCTCCGGCGGCAACCTTCGTTATGGCTGGACTGGTCATGCTTCGGAGTCTCGCCCCACGGCAATCGATGAGTCCAATACATGTTCGTCACCGAATCAATCTCGATCTAAGATGGATCAATGGAGCTTCAGCAGATGCGCTACGTCATCGCGGTCGCCGAGACGAACAGTTTCACCCGGGCTGCGGAACGGTGCCTGGTCGTCCAGTCCGCCCTCAGCCACCAGATCGCCCGTCTGGAAAAGGAGCTCGGTGCGAGACTCTTCGAGCGCACCAGCCGCCGGGTGCGGCTGACGCCGGCCGGCCAGGCGTTTCTCCCGGCCGCCCGCCAGTGTCTGGACGCCGCCGAACGTGCCGCCGCCGAGGTCGCGGCAGCGGTCGGCGAGGTGCGCGGCCGGCTCGCGGTGGGCCTGATCCCCACGGTCGCCGCGGTCGACATCCCAGGTGCACTGCGTGACTTCAGCCAGCGGTATCCGCATGTGCGCATCACCCTGCGGGTGGGCGCGAGCGACGACCTCGTCGAACAGGTCAGGCAGGGAGCCCTCGACGTGGCTTTCCTCGGGCTGCCGACCACGGCGCATCCCGAGGGTGTCGCGGCCCGTGAGCTCGCGCGCGATCGACTCGTCGCCGTGGTCGCCCCGGATCACCCGCTCGCCGCCGAACCGGCAGTCGACCTCCGCAGGCTCTCCTCCGAGGTTTTCGCGGACCTGCCGGCAGGTACAGCCGGACGTGCCCAATCCGACCAAGCCTTCTCAGCCGCCGGTCTCAGCCGCGACGTCGCCTTCGAAGTGACCTCCGCCGACTACATCGCCCGGCTCGTCGGACAGGGCCTCGCCATCGCCATGTTCCCCTCCGCCTACGCTCCTCAGCTCACCGGCGTAACCACCATTGAAATCACTGACGCACCGGCCCGCGTCGAATACGTCACCTGGAGCCCCGCCAGTCGCACCCCCGCAGCGACCGCCTTCCTCGCTCTTCTCGACATCCTGGCCATGCCAGGCACGAAATGAAGCCCTCTTTGCTGCGTCCTGCCAACCCCGCCCCCTCCTCTGTCCCGACGAGCCAACGCCACGGAGCTTGGCAACCCCGACCACGTCGACCTCAAGATCATGGGCAGCTTCGCCGGTAGGACCGAGCGGGACGCGTTGGGAGGCGATGCACTGCCAGCGACTCGCGGCGGCCAACGGACTGGAGCCGGTGACGTCAAAAGGTGGAGGGCGCGGTCGAAACGAAGCGCCTGGCCGTACAGGGTTGGTGACACAGTAGGCATCGCCTCCCCACACTCAGGACGTTGACCTGCAGTAATGGAGAATTCCGCTGGAGTACCAGGGGGCCAGGCCGTGTGTCTGCGAAACGGTTTCCCCCGGACCGGGACCGACCCGGGAGGCGCTCGTCAGCGGCGTCCGGCCCACGCCTCACTGCTCAGGAAGTGGTTGTCGTAGAGGTCTTGAACCTCCAGCAGGCTTTCCCGATCGACCTCGCCCAGGCGGATGCGCTGGATGTGGCGGAAGTACTCGAAGCGCTCGACGCCCGGGGTGATCACGATGAGGATGTCGGCGCCGGTGCCGGGGGTGGCGGCGAAGGCGTGCGGCTTGTCCGGCGGGATGACGACGAGGTCGCCGCGTTCCGCGGTGACGACGTCGTCGCCGGAGAGGATCTCGGCGGCGCCGTCCAGCAGGTAGAACATCTCTGCGGAGTGCCGGTGCAGATGTGGCGGGGCTCCGTCGGTGCCCGCCGCGAGGGTGACCTGCAAGGTTGACAGCGCTCCGCCGCACGCGCTGCTGTCGGCCAGCAGACTGAAGACCGCGTCGGGGTCGTCTTCGATCGTCTCGGCCTCCGCCGCACGGACGATCACGGACGAGTCGAATTTTGGCACGAACAGTGACATTTCCGAACCCCTTGTGGCCGACACGAGCAGGTTTGGGCTGCCACGCGCGAACTTGGGACCAACGCAGAGGCCGACGGCCGCCGCGGACACCCTCAGACCGCGCAGTCCAGCACGATTCCGTACCACCGCCGCTGTGGCGAAGAACTCCAAGGTCACGGCTTTCGTGCCGCGGCGCCCCGGATTAACAGCGTAGCGCCAAGCGACACGATCGCCACGGCAGGCGCGAACCACGCGTGAGGCTGACCATCCCCAGCCGTAGAGCAGCACGGTGAGGGCGGTGCCACCACGGCCCGGCATGACGAGATGACAACAATGATGCCGGTCAGTACGGTCAGCGACCAGCCGACGGTGCCGGACGGGAAGGGCGCGTGAGGGCCGCGGACCTGCCCGTATTCAGGTCGTCGGCAGCTTTGCGACTCTGTCCGGCACCGAGTCCGGACAGCATCTTTCTGGCCCGCACCGCCCGCAGGCGTCGCCGCGGTGACGGGGTTCGTCCCGGGCTCCAGCTTGTACCGGTGTTCGCCGGCAGCCCACGATGGGTGCCGGCCGGTGGCGCTCCGTTAGTGCGTCACGTCAAGGCGGACGACCGCGCCGATCTCGACGAGCTGGTCAGGAAGCGCGAGGTCGACCACGCCCACGACGGTGCTCGTGGGCCGGTGGTCGCCGCAGTACGCGGCGTGGAGCCGCGCGAGGATGTCGAAGTGCTCCCGCAGGTCCTTCACGAGGACAGAGGTCTCAACGATCTGGTCACGGCTGGCGCCGAAGTGCTCCAGTACCTGGTCGAGGTTTTCGAAAGTCGTCTTCACCTGAAGCTCGAAGTCGCCCGCCCCGACGAATTTTCCGGTGCTGTCGTGCGACACCTGCCCGGAGACGTAGAGCGTGTCGCCGGCCTGTACGGCCTGGCTGTACCCGTACTGAGATTCCCATGGCATGCCAAAACCGAACACTCTGGACCGAACAGTCACGGTTCTCTCCTTGACAATCAGCCGTTCGGGGCTCAGACAACTTGCTGCGCAGTGGCGACGACGTTCGCCCCTCTCGGTAACAAGCCCGTGCAGCGTGCCACTCGTTCACGCAGCACCCCCGACCAGCGTGTCTCCTGCCGGCCACCACCGCATCCGGGGCCGAACACGCCACGACCACGACGCTGCGCGGGGGTCTGTCAAACGAGCGGTGTAACCAGGGTGTTTGGGGACTACTGACGGGCTGCTGAGAGGCGGCCGTCGAAGGTGATGTCGAAGGCGTTCAGGGCGGTTTTCCAGCGCATGGTCCAGCGGGCCTGGCCCTTGCCGGTGGGGTCCAGCGACATGATGGCCATGTAGACGCACTTCAAGGCCGCGGTCTCGTTCGGGAAGTGGCCGCGTGCTTTGACGGCTCGCCGGATCCTGGCGATCTTGTCCCAGTCCTGGCCGGCGGCGTAGCGGAAGGAGTTCCGCAGCAGATGGACCACGCAGGTCTGGACAGTGGTGCGGGGCCAGACGGTCTCCACCGCATCGGGCAGGCCCTTGAGGCCATCGCAGACGAGCATGAGGACGTCGTTCACGCCGCGGTTCTTGATCTCGGTGAGGATGTGCATCCAGTGCTTGGCGCCCTCTCCGCCGTCGCCGGCCCACAGGCCCAGGATGTCCCGCCGGCCCTCGACCGTGACGGCCAGGGCTACGTAGATCGGCCGGTTCGCCACGGCGCCGTCCGGATCTTCACGTGGATCGCGTCGATGAAGATCACCGGATAGACGGCGTCCAGCGGCTCGGTTCTGCCACTCGGCCATGCCGTCCATGACCTTGTCCGTGATCGTGGAGATGGTCTGGCGGGAGACTTCGGCGCCATAGACCTCGGCCAGATGGGCCTGGACCTCACCGGTCGTCAGACCCTTCGCGGAGAGCGAGATCACCATCTCGTCCACGCCGGACAGGCGCTTCTGCCGCTTCTTGACAATCTTCGGCTCGAAGCTGCCTTCCCGGTCGCGGGGCACGGCTATCTCGACCGGGCCGACGTCCGTCAGTACGGTCTTGGCCCGGGTGCCGTTGCGGCTGTTGCCGCCGTTCTTGCCGGCCGGGTCATGCTTTTCATAGCCGAGGTGGTCGGTGATCTCGCCCTCGAGGGCGGATTCCAGGAGCCGCTTGGTCAGCTGTTGCAGCAGCCCGCCCTCGCCGGTCAGCTGCAGGCCCTCGGCCTGGGCGCGATCGACCAACTCGTCGATGAGCTGGTCGTCCATCCCCTTCGCCGACTGCGGCTCAGTGGCCTTGACGGACTCGGCCTCGGTCACGTTGTCGCTGGTCATCGATGCATTTTCCTTGATCAGGAGTTACACCGATTGTTTTACAGTCCCGATCCTTCGCGGCGTCACCCGCGGTCACGCTCGGCATCACCGGGCTCGCAGTCATCGCCACCACGGCGAGCGTCGGCGGACTCCTCTCCCGCCTCATCCCCGCTGAGCTGGCCTACGCCGTCGGCGTGGTCTTCACGTTGACCTGGCTGTGCTGCCACGGAGTCGAGTGGCTCCAGTTCATGGGCGGCCGGGAGGCGTGGGGTGTGCGGGCGGCGGGCTGGGTTGCCCTCGCGAGAGCTGCTGATCCGGGGCAAAGAACGTCGCCAGGTCCGGGACCAGGTCGAGGACGTCCGAGCGCGCGCGGCCGCCGAGCACCGGCAGCGGCCCACTCCCTTCTGCGTACGTGTGCGAAGACCTACCAGCGGACCATCGGCAGCGGACGGAGCGGGTGCCGCCTGAGGTGCCTGGTCTCCTCCCGCAACAGGAAGCGGTGGAACCCGTGATACGGCAGGGCCGCGGTGATCTCGTCGACCTCCCGGCGTCCGAGGCCGCTGCGGAGATGCCCCCGTGCGGCGTCGATCCGGTCGGCCTTGCGAAACGTCTCGACCAGCGGATCGCGCACGGGCCGCAGCTTGTGGTGCAGTTCCACCATCTCGATGACCTTCGACAGGTCTGCCACCTCGGCTTCACCGGCGTGCCGTCGCGCCAGTTCCGCTGAGGGCGCCAGGTAGTCAAAGGTGTGTGCGGTCCAGATGCCCAGGTCGTGTACCACCCAGGCGAGGGCCTGGTCGTTCGAAACCTCGTCGCGCCCGAGCAGTCGCCGCTGGTAGTTGAGGCCACGATAGACATGGTTGCGGTAGGTGACCAGGTCCGCGCCGATCTGCGGGCGGTAGCGGGCCAGCACGGCGTCGACCACGGGATGCGACATGACGACAGAGCCATCCGACATGGCTCAACCCTAACGCGGAATGCGAACCGAGCCGTCCTCCACCGGTGGCGACGCCCGGAGAAGCGTACCGGCAGCCCGCTACGGGTGTGGTGGATGTCGCTGCGACCTCTTCATAGCTCTGCCCGGCGAACAGGCACATCGCCAACACGAAGTAGACCACCAGCCGGGCCGGCAACAGCCGGTTCCGCTGCTGCACCCGACCCGTCTGCGCCAACACCTCGTCCACAAGCAACTGAGGAAACGCCTGCGTCAGTACCCCGACCGCAACCCGGTCCGACAACCGCTCATCAGATGACTTCAGCTGACCCGCTCTTGCCACGCCAACCAGAACGACTGGATTGCCCCTAAATTACCGGTATTGAGGCTAGACGGAGGTGATCTGGACGGACAGGTGCCAGTACGCCTGGGTGGGGCGGTCTTGGCGACTTCTGCGCTGGGTCCGGTGGTGATCAGGTAGCCGATGCGGGCGCTGAACATGTCGCCGTCCGGCGGCAGCACGAGCCTGTCACCGGCGGCGCGGTGGAGTGCCGGTCGGGGCCCACGACCTGATGCTGCAGTAGATATTTTGCCACCGCCTTCCTTGCTTTTCGGTGTATGTCACAACTACATCCGGGGCTGGGTCCTATGAGTGTGAGCAGGAAAGAGCCTGCCGAAGCTAGGAGTGTGCAGTGATGGAAAAGCGACCTGTTCTTGAGGCTGCGGCGCAGGAGATCGCGGATGCGACGGCCAATCCGCCGTTCCTGTATGAGCTCGGTCCGGAGGGTGCCCGCAAGGTTCTGGACGACCTGCAGGCAGCGCCGGTGGCGAAGCCGGACGTGGACGAGAAGTGGATCACCGTGCCCGCGGAGGTGGGCGATGTGCGGGTACGCATCGTCAAGCCCGTCGGTGGCGAGGGCACGCTGCCGGTCGTCCTCTATGTGCACGGCGGTGGCTGGGTCCTCGGCAACGCCGGTACCCACGACCGCCTGGTGCGCGAGCTCGCGGTCGGCGCGAACGCCGCCGTCGTCTTCGTCGAGTACGACCGCTCCCCGGAGGTCAGGTACCCGGTCGCCATCGAGCAGGCCTACGCGACGGCTCGATGGATCACTGCGAAGGGCTCCGAGGAAGGTCTGGACGCTTCGCGTCTGGCGGTGGCCGGTGACTCCGTCGGCGGCAACATGGCTGCGGCACTGACAATCATGGCCAAGCAGCGCGGCGACGTGACCTTCGTGCACCAGTCGCTGTACTACCCCGTCACCGACGCGGCCCAGGACACCGAGAGCTACCGGGAGTTCGCGAACGGTCCCTTCCTCACCGCGAAGGCCATGGCCTGGTTCTGGGACTGCTACACCACCGACCCCGCCGAGCGGGCAGAGATCACCGCCTCACCGCTGCGGGCGAGTCTGGAGGAGCTTGGGGGTCTGCCGCCGGCGCTCGTCATCGTCGACGAGAACGACGTGCTGCGGGACGAGGGCGAGGCCTACGCCCGCAAGCTGACCCAGGCCGGTGTTCCCACCACGAGCATCCGCTACAACGGCACCCTGCACGACTTCATGATGCTCAACCCCCTCCGCCCCACGCGGGCGACGACCGCCGCGATGGAGCAGGCCGTCCGCACCCTGCGCACCGTCCTGCACGGCGGCTGAGAACACCGCGCTGCCCGGCCGCAGCGCATGAAGCCTTCCCATCCACGACCGCTCATCACTCTCGCGTTCGCGCGCGCGGACCCTGCGGCTCGTTGGACTCCGCGAAGACCTCGCTGAGGCTCTCGCGTTCACACGTGCGGACCCTGCGGGACACGACAAGCACCTCGGGCGGGCCGCCCCTCGGCCAAGGCCCTCTCCGGCCGACCGCCGGACGGGTGGCCGCCCCTTGTCGGTCCCGCCGTCCGCCTCCCCATGACCCGCGGCAGCACCTGCCGCGCCGCGGCCATGCCTCAGAACCCGGGCATGGCTCGAATCCCCGTTCCGAAAGGGCATTTCATGAACCGTCAGTCGCCTTATCAGCGCGCCCGTACCCCGCTCATTCTCCTGGCCACGGCGGCTGTCGCCGCCGGCGTCATCACCACGACGGTCGGTCCGGCGAACGCCGCCAAGTCGGCTTCCCCGAAGGCCGCCAAGCCGACCGTCGTGCTGGTCCACGGCGCGTTCGCCGACTCCTCCAGCTGGAACGGCGTGATCAAGGAACTGAAGGAAGACGGCTACCCGGTCGTCGCCGCGGCCAACCCGTTGCGGGGGTTGAGCAGCGACGCCGCCTCCGTCAAGAGCCTGCTGGCCACCATCCAGGGACCGGTCGTTCTCGTCGGGCACTCCTACGGCGGAGCGGTGATCACCAATGCCGCCCACGGTGCCGACAACGTCAAGGCGCTGGTGTACGCCGACGCCTTCCTGCCCGACAAGGGCGAGAGCGCCAACGACCTGGCGAGCAAGTTCCCGGGCAGCGTCATCGGCCAGGTTCTGCGTCCCGTCCCGATCACCGGTCCCGACGGCTCCAAGGACGTAGACCTCTACATCGACCAGACCAAGTTCCACCAGGCGTTCGGTGCGGATGTCCCCGCGCGGACCGCCGGCCTGATGGCGGTCACCCAGCGCCCTGGCACCGGCACCGCGCTGAACGAGCCGTCCGGTGAGCCGGCCTGGAAGAGCATCCCCTCCTGGGCCCTGGTGGGCACCAATGACCGCATCATCCCCCTGAAGCTTCAGGTCTACATGGCCGAGCGCGCCCGTGCACACATCGAGAAGGTCCATTCCTCCCACGCTGTGACCGTGTCTCACCCGGACGCTGTCACCCGCATCATCGAGCAGGCCGCGCGGACGGTCCGTTGACCGGCACACGCCACGGGCGCGGCGGCACGGTCTGCCGCCCCACCCGTTCGTCGCCGCATCATCCGCAAGAACGACGCCTTGATCCATGTCATGTGGTCCCGCTGCCACACCGCCGGGAAACGGCCCTCCCGAGCAGCCGGCAGACCAGTCTCCGGCGCCCACGCCTGGCAGCCGGTGATGATCAGGCCAATCAAGATCACCTCTAAGGAGCGCACCGATGCAACCCGACACCATCGTCCTCGTCCACGGCTTCTGGGTGACGCCGCGGGCCTGGGAAAAAACTGGATCACCCGCTACGAGAACAAGGGCTTCCGTGTCATCGCCCCGCCCTACCCCGGCTTCGAGGGGGAGGTCGAGGCGCTCAACGCCGACCCGACCCCCATCGAGACCGTGACCGTCCCCGCCATCATCTCCGCCCTGGAGAAGATCATCACCGAGCTGGACCGGCCGCCGGTCATCATGGGGCACTCGGCCGGCGGTGTGTTCACCCAGATCCTGCTCGACCGAGGCTTCGGCGCAGCCGGAGTGGCGATCAACTCCGCACCCACCGAGGGCGTGCCCGTCGTACCGCTGTCCCAGGTCCGGTCCACCTTCCCGGTGCTGAAGAACCCGGCCAACCGGCACCGCGCCGTCGGTTTCGACTACGACCACTGGCGCTACGCCTTCACCAACACCTTCCCCGAGGACCAGGCCCGCGCGACTTACGAGCGCTACCACATCCCTGCACCGGGCAGCATCGTGTGGGGCAGCGCCCTGGCCAACATCCACCCCGGACACACCGACACCTACGTCGACTACCACAACGCCGACCGGGCGCCCTTGCTCTTCTGCTCCGGCGAGCACGACCACCTGATGCCGCCCAAGGTGCAGCAGTCCAACGCCAAGCACTACAAGGCCGACGGCACAATCACCGAGGTCACGGTGTTCCCTGGCCGCTCCCACCTGATGCCCGCCGAGGACGGCTGGCAGGAGATCGCCGATCTCGCCCTCGACTGGGCGCTCGCCCACTAGCTTGACTCTGACGGGGATCTTGGAGTCGTGGAGCTCAGGGTTCGCCAGAAGGTGAGCCGAGGGATCTTGTGCTGGTCGAGATAGCTCTGGAAGGCCGTCGGCTGTCGGCCCGGGGGCGCTCCTTCGGTCGATGGAAATCCGCTGAGGCACTCGATGGCGATGGCGATGGCGGTCAGGACGTGCTGGACGTGGGCCTTGCTCTGTCCTCGGTAGCGGCAACGACGCATGCCATGGTCATGGGCGAACTCGTCCACCGTCTCCTCCACTCCAAGAGCGGACCGTTTAGCAGGCCTTCCACCCGGGGGTCTGCTGCTCCGTCCGAACACGTAGTTGCAGGTCGCGGAGTTCGCGTGGGGAAAGCCCACGGTGCGGGTGCTTTCCCGGGAGCTGGTGCACTGGTGCACTGGTGCGGGCCGGGCAGTGGTGGCACTCACCCTTGGTGAACCGGGCGACGATCAGCGGGGCCGCGGTGTGCGAGGAGGTCGGGTAGGGGCCATGCCAGCCCTGGCTGACGTGCCCCTGGGGGCAGGTGACCTGCTGGCGGTCATAGTCGACGCGGAAGTCATCCCGGGCGAAGCCTTCGTTCCGGCATCGCCGACCTGCTACGCGGCCACTGCAAGTGGATCGGTTCGAGATGGCGAGCCCTGCCCGCGGGGAAGATCGCCGGCATCGTTCTGGCGGTACTGCGCTGTGACCAGCGGCCCGGCGACCTGGCCGGCGGCAACGGGATACACCGCGCCACTGTCTCCCTCTGGGTGCGGAAAGTTGTCGGGCCGGCTCGCCGCCAGCGCCCCGCGCCTGGACCGCACCCTGAGGAAGATCGCCCGAGACGGTGGCGGAGTCGTGCTGCTGGACGGCTCGGTGATACGTACCCGGCGGCGCACCGGGGCCGAGAACCGCAAGAACTACGCAGGCAGGAACAAATGCCACGGCCTGCTCGTGATCGCGCTCACCGACGACCGCGGCCGACTGCTATGGATCTCCGCCGCCCGGCCCGGGCGGACCCCAGAGATCACCGCCTGCCGACAAGACAAACTCACCGCCCCTCTCCCGCCGCCTACGCACACCAGCCCACCTGACGTGCAGTTTTCACGATGCACACCTCTCATTGACAACGGGAAGCGGTCGCGCGGCCACGCGCAGTGGGCGATGCGGCCGATCGGTGCCAGTGCCCCTGACGGTCATGGCTGGGGTGTCCTCATCCCGCCCGGTCAGTCCCAATGACCGTGCCGGTAAAATGCCTGGTGACAGGCGAGGCCAGGTGGACGTCCGGGGGCCCTTTGGCACTTGCTTCGACCGATGAGGCGAGCGAGCCCCAGGGGCCCAGTCCGATCCTCCGGCCGAGCGACGTGTAGAGCTTGGTGCAATCACGCGGTGGGGTACGACAGCGATGAAGACCGTTGAACTGGGCAGCCAGGGGTTGAGTGTTTCGGCACAGGGCTTCGGCGCCATGGGCATGAGCGGCGCTTACGGCGCGAGTCACGACGAACGGGAATCCATCGCCACCCTCAACGAGGCGGTGGACCTGGGAGTCAGCCTTTTCGACACGGCGGAGTCCTACGGACCTTTTGAGAACGAACGGCTCCTCGCCCGCGCACTCGGCCATCGCCGGGACGAAATTCAGCTGGCGACCAAATTCGGCCTCGACTTCACTGACGACGGACAGCCGGGCCCGCTGGACGGCAGGCCGGAACACATTCGCCGCGCCGTCGAACGGTCGCTGCGGCACCTGAACACCGACGTCATCGACCTCTACTACATGCACCGGGTGGATCCGAACACTCCCATCGAGGAGACGATCGGGGGCATGGCCGAGCTCGTGACAGCGGGGAAGGTCCGCTACATCGGCCTGTCGGAAGTTTCCGCGGCAACGATCCGGCGTGCCCACAAGGTGCATCCGCTGACCGTAGTGCAGTCGGAGTTGTCCCTTTTCAGCCGTGATCTGCTGGACAACGGGATCAAGGAAACCTTGGACGAACTGGGCATTGGCCTGGTGGCCTACTCGCCAATAGGACGCGGCTTCCTCTCGGGCTCCATCCGGAACGTGGACGACATGGACGTCGATGACTCGCGCCGAGGACTTCCCCGATTCTCACAGGAGAACATCACGGCCAACCTCGAGCTGGTCGAGCACGTGCGCAGCATCGCCGACAAGCGGGGAGCAACGCCTGCCCAGATCGCACTGGCTTGGGTGGCCGCGCAAAGCGCGGTTCCCATCCCGGGAACCAGACGACGTAGCTTCCTCGCGGAGAATGCTGCTGCCGCCGAGATCATACTGACCGCGGATGAGCTGTCGTTCCTGAATGCGGTGGTCCGGCCTGACACGGTCAGCGGCGCGCGGTACACGCCGCAGCAGCTCGCCTCCACCAACCGCTGAACGCACCCGGTGCCTGCGTCGTCAGAAACTCATCGCTGGCGGCCAAGCCGGGTACCTGCACTCACTGATGACGCCGCCCGGTACTCGGGTGCAAGGAGCCGGTGCGCGGTCAGGTACGTCTAGTACTCCAGCAGGATTTCGCTGCCTGACCTGGTCTTTCGCCGGGTGGCGGGAGTGTAGCGGGACTTCGGTCGTGCGGGGGCGGTCTCACGGGGACCGCCCCTCGATCGTGCGACAACGCCGCAGGTAGTGACAGCGGCGGGGCAGTCTCCGAGGGTGATCACCGAGTCTGCCGCCGCGCAGTGGGACCTCGAACTGGATGACCTCTTCCTGACTATCGGGCACCGCTTCGGCCGAGTTGAGCTCCGCCGCCGGATGCGGGACTACGTGCGCGGGCTGCTTGCCCCGGTAGCCCGCAAGAACAGCTGGCAGCTGGCCGAACGGGCCGGCCACTCCACCCCTGACGGCCTGCAGCACCTCCTCGCCGGATCGAAGTGGGAGCCCGATGACATCCGCGACGACCTGCAGGAATACGTTGCCTGCAAACTCGGCAAGGGCGACGGTGTCCTGATCATCGACGACACCGGGTTCATCAAGAAGGGCACCACATCCGCTGGGGTCCAGCGCCAGTACTCCGGAACCGCCGGCCGGACCGAGAACTGCCAGATCGGCGTCTTCGCCGCCTACGCCACCACCCGCGGCAGGGCTCTGGTCGACCGAGAGCTCTACCTCCCGAAGTCCTGGACCGAGGACCGGGAACGCTGCCGCACCGCAAGGGTCCCCGACGAGCGGGGGTTCGCCACCAAGGGCGAACTGGCCCGGCGCATGGTGCTGCGGGCCCTGGCCTCGCCTCTGCCCGTTGCCTGGGTCACCGCGGATTCCGCCTACGGCCAGGACAACCGATTCCGCCGACTGCTGGAACAGTCGGGTGTCGGCTACGTGGTGGCCGTGCCCAAGTCTCAGTTCAGCGTGGGCTGTTCACGGATCGAGGGCCTGTTCGCTCAGGCACCCGCCGAGGCATGGGAGAAGATCTCATGCGGCGACGGCGCGAAGGGGCCCCGCCTCTATCACTGGGCAGCGGTGCGGCTGCCAGCCGTCGCCGAATTCGACTATCAGGGTGAGGTCCCCCACCGGATGCGATGGGCACTGGCGCGGCGCAGCATCAGCAAGCCCGACGAGATCGCCTACTACCTCGCCTACGCACCCCTGCAGGTCACCGTCCAGGAGCTGGTGCGGGTCGCCGGGGCACGCTGGGCGATCGAGGAATGCTTCCAGGCCGCGAAGAACGAGTGCGGCCTGGACCAGTACGAGGTCCGCCGCTACGTGGGCTGGTATCGGCACATCACGCTGGCCATGCTCGCTCACGCCTTCCTGGCCGCCACAGCACACCGCCCCTGGGAAAAGGGGGCGGAACAGGTGAGGCACCCGGGCTCATCGGGCTCACAGTGGCGGAGGTTCGGCGACTCCTGGCAGCTTGTCGTGACCGGCCCCCGCACCTGAGCGGACACCGCGGACGACACCACGCGCTGAGCTGGTCGAACTGGCGCCGCCAACGCCAAGCAGTCGCCCGCCGCTGTCACTACCTGCGGCGTTGTCGCACGATCGAGGGACGGTCCCCGTGAGACCGCCCCCGCACGATCAAAGGCCCGCTACACTCCCGCCACCCGGTGAAAGACCAGGTCAGGCAGCGAAATCCTGCTGGAGTACTAGTACTCCAGCTGTAGATCGTGATCTCCATCGTGGTTTGGGTGGCGTCGGCTTGATCAGTCACCTGTCAGCTACGGTGCAGGCCATGGACGGCCGCGTGTACGTGCCCTGGTTCTCAGTCGGGGAAGCTGACGAGGACGCATTCGAGACGCTGGATGGCGCATGGCGCAGGTTCGTGTCCGTACTACGCGAGCGAGCCGTCACCTGGCCGTGCGACCCTGACGACACCCTCATCCTCCGCCCCGAGGACACAGGATTCGCACATCTGCTGGCCCTGCTCTATGCGGTGACGCCGGGAACCAATGTCATTTCCCATGTCTTCGGTGCGTTCTTCGACGGGCAGGGCGTGCTCGGCACCGAACTCCACGACCAGATGTACATTCCCCTCCAGGGGTCTGTAGTGGGGACAGTCCACGTGGCTGGTTCACCCGGTCGATGCGCGGAACTGACTGCAGACTGGTTCGAACGCATCCTGAGAGGGCGGTATGTGACCTGATGTCGCATCTGTCGTCGCTGGAACGTGTGGGACCGCAGCATCCACGCTGACCAGCGAACTCGGCCGTGCTGGAGTGTCTCCCGTGAGCGGCCGCCAGTCCTGCAAAAGCGACTTATCCGACGAGCGCTGGGCCCTCATCGAGCCCGTAATCAGCGCCTGGAAGGCCCGACACCGCTCCGTCAGCGGCCACCAGGGCAACTACGCCATGCGGGAGATCGTCAACGCCCTGCTGTACCAGTCCCGCACCGGATGCCAGTGGGACTACCTTCCCCACGACCTGCCTCCCGCCGGCGCCGTGAAGTACTACTTCTACAAGTGGCGCGACGATGGCACCGACCAGACCATCCACGACCTTCTACGCTGGCAGGTCCGGGAGAAGAAGGGCCGATTAGCCGACCCCAGCCTGGTGGTGCTCGACACCCAGAGCCTGCACGCCGCCGCCGGAGTCCCGGCCGAAACCACCGGACGGGACGCGAACAAGAAGGTGCCCGGCCGCGAGCGCGGACTGGCCGTCGACGTGCTGGGCCTGTTGATCGCGGTGGTGGTACTGGCCTCCTCCGTCCACGACAACGCCGCCGGCATCGCGCTGCTCGACAGGGTGGTGGCCAGCACCGAGCCGGGCACCGTGAAGAAGGCCTTGGTGGACCAGGGGTTCAAGAACACCGTCAAGGACCACGGGGCGAAGCTGGGCATCGAGGTCGAAGTCGTGAAGCGCAATCCCGGCGACACCGGGTTCGTCCCGCAGCCCAAGAGATGGGTGGTGGAGCAGGCGAACGGGATCTTGATGCTGCACCGCAGGCTGGTACGTGACTACGAGCATCGGCTCACCTCGGCCGAGTCGAGGGTGTACTGGGCCATAAGCGACCGCATGTCGAGGATGCTGACCGGGACCTCCGCCCCCACCTGGCGCGGCGTATGACCGGCGGAGAGCTGACCTTGGGGTCGGTGCTGGCGCGCCTGGAGGAGCGGGAGCGGGAGATCGCCGCGCAGGCCGAGACGACCCGGGAGAAGATCGCCGAGCTGACCGCGCTGCTGGACGGGCTCGGCAGGGTCACCGAGGAGATCCGGATCACCCGCAAGACGCTGCTCGAGCTACCCGATCCGCGGCCGCCCGCGCCGCCGACCGCGAAGCTGCCGGATCATCCGGCTTACCACCAGATCATGGCAGTGTTCGCCACAGCCGACGCCCCGCTGCGGGCGCGAGCGGTGTGCGAGGCGATGGACGTGGAGATCGCGCCCAACAACATCAACAACGTCCGCCTGAAGCTCAAGCGGCTGGTCGAACGGGGAATCCTGGTCGAGACCGAGCAGGGCTTGTTCACCCAGCCGCCGCCATAGCCGCCCAGCGAACCCGCGGCCAGGCCGCTCGCCTCAAGCGAAAGGGCAACACGGGTACCAACTTCACATAGAGCCTCTGAGTTGCCGATCAGTCGATGCGGTCGCTCAGGCCCAGCACCTTCGGGTCGTCGCTGGGGAAGTTCCTGGGCATGCCCGGCACGTCGATGGTGCGCCCGTACACGCCGGCCAGGAACTCGACGGCACCGACTGGGAACTCGATCCAGTCGGCGTTGTCCGTGCGGACGACCACCGGCCATGCGTCCGGGTCCGCAGGGCTCGTCCTCCAGTAGAAGGTGTCCCCCGAATTGGACGACGCCCAGGAGATCAGGCCTCCCGGCTGCGGGTAGGGAACGTAGTCCTCGGTGTCGCCCATCTCGTGCAGATCCTGAAGGATCTCGTCGTCCCTGGACTCGGACGCCCATGGCGCCTCGGCGCCGGGCGTCGGAAGGGACACCATGAGGAAATCATCGATGACAAGCACCGGGTACGCCTCCGCCAGAGAGCGGAAGTCCGAGGGCAGCGCCGTCCCGAGGCCCGCCTCGAGGGCGGCCCGGTCCATGCTGCGTCCGCCTGACACACGTCACCGTGTCATCGAAGGCAGCGCGGCCTCCAGCTCTTCGACCCTCACCATGCCGTCTGCCAATCCGGGGAGTTCTCGACCACGACGGTCTCGAACAATACTCCGTCCTCGATGCGGGCGGACACGGCGGCATAACTGCTCAAAGAGTCACGAACCGCCCTCTCAGACTTGTCCGCCGCGACCGGGACCGGCCGGCCGGGTCTCGTGGGTGCCAGGGGAGTGGAGGTAGGCGGCCAGGTGCTGCTGCCAGCCGGTGTCCGCTTCGGGCAGGGCGGCGCGGCTGATGCGTTCCCGGGTGCCGTCGTCGTGCCAGCGAAGACAGCGGCGCCAGTGGTCGTTGGGGTGCGCGGAACGTGGCGTACGCCGACTCGATGGTCCGCACGGGGTTGCGGCTGTGTGAGCAGTCGGCGCTGACGGTGTTCGAGCTGCCGGAGATGCCTCCGCGGGGGTCGAAGATCGTCAACGCCCGCACGGTGCTGCCGCACGCGATCGCCAAGGGCTCCTGGGGGCGGGCGGTGTACTGGCCGGTGTCGACGCTGCGGGACGTGCGCGACTACATGGAGTGGGACCGGCGCGAGATGCTCGACTACGGCCGCTCGCGCGGCTTCTATTCCCCGACCCGGCGGTCGCTGCTGGTGGAGGACCCCTCCCGGCCGGCGGTACGGATGGCGGGCCGGTGGGTTCCGGTGGCCCGGCTGGACGGTGTCGAGCGGCGGCGTCTGCTGGTGGCCACCCGGGACGGCGGGTGGGAGCCGGCGATGGTGTGGCTGAACCAGTGGGGCCTGCCGATGAGCATGTCGGGCTGGAAGCAGGTCTTCGCCGACGCCAACGCCCGTTGCGACGCCCTGGGGGTCCGGCAGCGGGCGATGCCGCACATGCTGCGCCACTCGTACGCGGTGATCACTTTGGAACTGTTGTGGCGCGGGCATCTGCAGGCCCTCACCCCCTGACCGCCCTCACGGACGGCGGCTCCTCGCAGATCACGGCTTCTTCCGTGCGGGTTACGGGTGGGCCTCGGCGCCGGTCTCGGGCACCGGTGTGCCCGGCGGGGTGAAGGCGGCGAGCACCGTGGCGGTGATGTGGCCCGCGGCGTGCTCGGAGGTGAGGCGGCCGGCGCGGATCTCCTCTGCGGCGCTGTGCATGACCGCGTGCAGCACGTTGACCATCCAGGCGGTCGGCAGGTCGGTGCGGAAGGCACCCTCGGCGCGGCCGCGGGCGACCAGCGCCTCGACCCGGGCGGCGGGACCGGCATGCAGTTCGAGGATGCGTCCGGCGGACAGCTCCCGTTGCGCCGCGACGAGCAGCGCCCGTGCCTGGTCCACCAGTTGCCAACCGGCCTCGATGTACCGGGCCAGGGCGAGCCGCGGGTCACCCGTCATGTCGACCGTGTCCAGGACCTCGTTGCCGCGGTCGAGCGCGCGGCTCATCGCGGCGTCGACGACCTCTGCCCGGGAAGCGAAGTGGCCATACAGCGTCACCCGGCCCACGCCGGCGGCCCGTGCGATCTCGCTGAGGCTCGCCTCGGGGTTCTGCCCGAGGCATTCGGTGGCGGCCTGCACGATCGCCTCGATGCTGCGCTGGGCGTCGGCGCGTTTGGTGGCCGTGGAGTTCCTACTCGCCATGCACTCACTCTACCCCGCTAACTTGTACAGCACTGTTTGGCTTATACCCCCGGGGCGTATAACGTGAACAGCCCTGTACGACTTACTGAGGAGGGGTAAACGCCATGAGCGACACGGAAACGACCACCACCCAGGCCCCGGATGCACCGCATCCGCTGCGCTGGACGGCCCTGGGACTGCTGGGGCTGGCCCAGTTGATGCTGATCCTCGACATCACGGTGGTCGCGATCGCCCTGCCGGACATGGGGGCCGAACTGGACCTGGGCCGCGCGGCGCTGACCTGGGTGGTCAGCGGATACGCCCTCATGTTCGGGAGCCTGATGCTGCTGGGCGGCCGGGCCGCGGACCTGCTCGGGCCGAAGCGGGTCGTCCTGGCAGGGCTTGCCGTGTTCACCGCCGCGTCCCTGGCCGCCGGGCTCGCCACCGGCGCCCCGCTGCTGCTCGCGGCACGCATCGCGCAGGGGGCGGGTGCCGCCATGCTGTCGCCGGCCGCGCTGTCGGTGGTGGTGCGGCTGTTTCGACGGCGACGAGCGCAACCGGGCGCTGGGCATCTGGTCGGCGCTTGGCGGCGGGGGCGCCGCCCTCGGCGTGCTGTTGGGCGGGCTGATCACGGCGGGACCCGGCTGGGCCTGGGTGTTCTTCGTCAACGTCCCGCTCGGCCTGGCCGTCCTGGTCGCACTCGCCCGGATCCTGCCGAGTCTGCCCCGCGCGGGCACCGGCTCTCTCGACATACCCGGCGCCGTCCTGGTCGCCGCCGCGACCGGCGCACTCATCTATGCGCTGATCCGAGCCGGTGACCATGGCTGGCTCGACCTGGTCACCGTGGCCCTGGCCGCTGCTTCGGCAGCCGGCTACGCGGTCTTCGCCTTCTGGCAGCGCCGGGCGGCGGCGCCGCTGATGGACCTGCGGCTACTCGGCCGGCGGCCGGTGGTGGCGGGCACCTTCGTCATCGCCGTCACGACCGCGCTGATGGTGGGGGCCTTCTTCCTCGGCTCCTTCTACCTGCAGAACCTTCAGGGCCACGGGGCGCTGATGACCGGTGTGCTGTTCCTGCCGGTGGCGCTGCTGACCATGGCCGCCGCCGCAGCCGCCGGCCGTGTGATCGGCGTTCTCGGAGCCCGGCTGCTGGCTGTGCTCTCTCTGGCTGTCGCGGCCGCCGGGTTCCTCGTGCCGGTGCTGTGGTCCGCTCCCAGCAGGACGGCGGCAAGGAGCGGACCGAGCGACAGGAAACGGTCGCCGAACGCGGCCGGACCGTGATGCCCTTCGACCTCGAAGAGACCACCCACCACTTCACCCCGAACAACACGGGCGGCGTCCAGGACGTCGTCGCCGACCAGCCCGACGACGACAAGCAGATCGCCCTCATCCGCACCCACCTGAAGCAGGAGGCCAAGGCGTTCGCCCGGGGCGACTTCGGCGACCCCGCCCAGATCCACGGCGACAGCATGACGGGACTGGCCGCGCTACAAGAGGGCTATGAGCGCATCGATGTGGGCTACCAGGAGCGGTCCGACGGAGCCACCCTGACGTACACCACCGACGAGCCCGCCCTGGTCGACGCCCTGCACGACTGGTTCGAAGCACAGCTCAGCGACCACGGCGACCACGCCGAAACCGGCCACTGACCCACCAGCCGACCATCCACGGCAGACCGCCACCGCAACGACGCACGATCGGAAGTGGACAGCGTGAACCACCCGTACGAGCTGAGCGTCGGTGTGCCCTCCGTCGAGGTCTTCCGCCGCCTGCGCACCGACGCCGGCCTCTCCGACAAGGACCCCGAAGCGGTCGCGCTTGCCCTGCCCAACACCTGGCACGGGGTGGTCCTCCACCACGAGGCAGAGCCCATCGGCATGGGACGGATCATCGGAGACGGCGGCACCGCCTTCCAGATCGTCGACATGTGCGTCCACCCTGCCCACCAAGGCCGCGGCCTCGGCAAGCGCATCATGGCCGCGCTCACCGAGGAACTGGAACGCCGGGCGCCCGCCACCGCCTACGTCTCCCTGACCGCCGACGGCCCGGCCCGCTTCCTCTACGAGAAGTTCGGCTTCGCCGACACCGCCACCCACGACTCGATCGGCATGTACCGCGTCATCGGCACACCCCCTGGGACCGGCCGGCCACCGGCGCAGCCCTACACGGTGCCGGCCCCGTGACCGCGGCTTCCACCGGGCCTGCCCATCCGGTGACCGCGACGGCCGGACGGGGACACCGCACCCCCGCCCGGCCGATCGTGAACATCTCGTTGCAGGTCACCGCACTGTCCTTCGAGCCGTTGATACTGGCCGGGCGAACAACGGGCTGGGGGCGCCAGTGGAATGGACGGTGCCAGGAGGATTGGTCGCCGGGCTGCTGATCGCGACCGTGACCGCCCCGGTCGGCGTGTCCGGCGCGGTGTTCCTCCTCCCCGTCCAGCTGAGCGTCTTCGGCGTGCCCAACCCGGCCGTCACTCCCACGAACCTGCTGTTCAACGTCGTCGCCGGACCCGGCGCCCTGTGGCGCTACCGCCACGACGGCGCTCTGCGCGGCGGCCTCGCCCGGCGCCTGGTGCTGGGCACACTGCCCGGCGTCGTCCTCGGAGCCGCCCTCCGCGTTTTCGCGCTCCCCGGCCCCGGCGTCTTCCGCCTCCTGATCGCAGCCCTGCTGCTCCCGCTCGGCATATGGCTGTGCCTGCGCACCCTCACCCCCTCCCGCCACCGGCCGCCGCCCGCAGGCGAGTTGCCCCCGCGCGCACTGACCGGCCTCGCCGTGGCGGTCGGCGTCGTCGGCGGCATCTACGGCATCGGCGGCGGCTCCCTCCTCGGCCCGATCCTCGTCGGACGCGGCCTGCCCGTCGCCCGCGTCGCTCCGGCCGCACTCGCCGCCACCTTCGCCACCTCCCTCGTCGGCGCCGCCGCGTACGCACTGCTGTCGCTCGTCAGCTCCGGAGACGTCGCCCCCGACTGGTCGCTCGGACTTGCCTGCGGCACCGGCGGACTCATCGGCGGCTACCTCGGCGCCCGCCTCCAACCCCGCCTCCCCGAACGCGCTCTACGCTTGCTCCTCGGCACCCTCGCCGCCGCCCTCGGCACCCTGTACGCAACCCAGACCCTGACCTGAGCGCGTTTGGCAGGTCGGTAGTTCGTCAAGCCCCTGACGAGAAGAGCGGGACCTCTGATAGATCAATTTGGTGGCCTGCCAGATGATCAAAGACCAGGGGTCACCCACCTCGCTCGCAGAGGATGACCCAAGAAGCGAATGCCGGTGTGGCCGAAAGGCGCAGGAATCCGGGACAACACGCTGGGCACTCCGCCAACTCTGGTCGGCGGGGAACACGGCCGTGGCATCTGCGGGTGCGTCGGTCTGATCCCGCATCAATGCCCCTGGAGTGCGGGGCGGAAGGTCAGTGCGGCATGAGCAGCATGATGACCGTGCCCAGGGCCATCGACCCGTCCCAGAAATGCCCGTAGGGTTCCTGCCCGGCGTGCGGGCCCGCCGCGGGGTGCGGGGTGGTACGCAGGGCGGGCATGACGCGGATCAGCGACCACAGGGCGCACGCCAGGAGGTACAGCGCCAGCACGGCGGTGATCGCCTCGGCGGCTGCCGACGGGCCCGCGGTGTGGCCGAGACCGGTGGTGTGGTGCGCGGCGGGAAACGCCTCGGCGAGGTCCTCGTGGGAGGGGCCCGCCGCGGTGTGGGCCGTCCACGCCATCGCGGCCATGCCGGCGGTGTAGGGCAGTCTTCTGACGGTGGCGGCGAGCCGGGACTCCTGGTGCCGGCAGGCGGCAGTGAGCGGGAACCACAGGGCGGCGACCGCGAAGAACGCCACCTGTGCGGTGTGGTGCAGCAACCTGCCCCAGCTCCACGGCATCACCGCCATGGCCAAGGCCATGGCTGTGTGCAGCAGGTGGTCGCCGCGTCCGCGCCATCCGATGTTGCGGGACATCACGCCGTGCCACAGCCCGTGGACGGCGCCGGCCGTGAACACCGCGGTCAGCATGCAGTACACGGCATCGGAGGCACTCATGCCTGATCGCGCCCTCTCGCTCCGGAGCGACCTGCTCCGTTCGGGACCGGCGTGGATGTGCGGGTCAGGCGGTGGGCCGCGGGGCGCGCAGGTGGGCGCGCTGCTTGAGCTCCTCCTCGTCGACGAGCTCGAGCATGGGCTTGCCCGGCGCGCACATCATGGTGACCACGAACTCGGTCTTGGCGTCGGTGAGGGCGTTGCCGTCCTGGTAGTGGATGGCGTCGCCGCCCGGCTCCCAGAACGTGCCGCCGGCCTCGACAATGCGCTCGGGCTCGCCCTCGAGTTCGAAGCGGACCGCGCCCCTGATGACATAGCCGAACGCCGGGCCGAAGTGGCGGTGCGGCGGGGTGCCGGGGTCGCCGGGCTCCCACTCGACGTGGATGGTCATCGCCGAGGCGCCCTCGGGGACGCTGATCGGGGAGGCGTCCTGGAGCATCTTCGCCGCCCTGGTCCAGCTGGGGCCGTCCTCGCCGCCGGTCCCGTGGCCGTGGCCGTCGTGCCCGTGCTGTGAGTTCTCCGACACTGCGTCACACCCTCCGTAGGCCACGTGCTGGGCGGCACACATCCGCCGGACACGTGGTTGCTTATCCGGTCTCATGACCGTTTGATCATGATGACCGAGCATGCGGGAGATCTGTGACATCGGCGACGAGTCCTGGTGAATGACGCAACGGGACGTGCTGATAGATCAACTTGTTGCTGAGGCAAGGCGATCACCGGGAGTCCCATTGCGGGAGAAGTCTGTCATCACGCGAACGATCGAGGTGGCTGGGGGTGTGTACGCGCCCGGGCACCTGGGCGAGCTGACGCAGGTCGTGGACTTCACGCTGATGGACGCGGTGCTGGAGGAGACCAGGACGCGGGAGCGACGGCTGCGACTGCTGCCGTCGCGGGTGGTCGTCTACTTCGTCCTCGCACTGGCCCTGTTCGAGTACTGCTCCTACCGGGGGGTGTGGGGAAAGCTGGTGGCCGGGCTGGAAGGATTGGCCCTGGTGCGGCCGACGGTTTCTTCACTGTCCCGGGCCCGGCGGCGGATAGGGGCAGCCCCGCTGCGGCGCCTGTTCGAGGTCCTCGCCGGGCCTGTCGCGAACCGCGGCCAGACCTGCGCCTTCTGGCGCGGCCTGCGACCGTGGCTGTCGACGGGACCTTGCTGCACGTGCCCGATGAGCAGGCGAATACCTGGCGCTACCCGAAACGGGCCGGTGACCGGCTGGAGTTCGGCTACCCACTGCTGCGGCTCGTGGTCCTGGTCGAGTGCGGCACCCGCGCGATCCTGGCCGCCGCGTTCGGACCCGAGAGCGATGGCGAACTCACCTATGCGGGGGTCCTGTTGGGTGTGCTGAACCGTACGATGCTGCTCCTGGCAGATGCCGGCTTCGACGGGAACGAGTTCGCCCGGGATGTCCGCGCCACCGGCGCGCAGTTCCTGGTGCGGTTCTCCGCCCGCCGCATCCCCACCCCCGCCGGGCGTCTTGCCGACGGCTTCTACCTGGCCCGGATCGGCTACGGCGTCCTGCCCGCCCTGCTGACCGTCCGCGTCATCGAGGCCGACGTCCTCACCCTGGCCGACGGCGCGGTCCGCCACGAGCAATGGCGGTTGATGAGCCAGCCTCCTTGAGGCCACGCGTTACCCCGCCACCGAGTTGATCGCTCTGTATCACGAGCGGTGGCAGGCCGAGACCACGTATTTCTCGATCAAGGCCACCATGCTCGACGGCCGCGTCCTGCGCTCGCGCAGCCTGTCCGGCCTCGACTAGGAGGTCTACGCTCTGCTCACCACCTACCCGGCCCTGATCCGCGCAGCCGCCGGCACCGCCTGCACCCGGCCCGGCCTGGACATGGACCGCATCAGCTTCACCGTCCTGCTGGCCACCGCCGCCGACACCCTCATCAGCGCGACCGGGGTCCTGCCCCCGGCAGGACCCGCCGGGCAGGTCGTCGACCTGGCCTACCCCGGCCAGCCGCCGACCGAGCAGGACACCTACACCGTCCGCCAGATCACCGCGCTCGGCAACATCGCCGGGTCCGCGGCCGGGGACCTCGTCGCCCGCGACACCGCCGGTGTGCTGTGGCTCCATCAGGGCAACGGCGCGGGCGGCTTCGTCACACGCGTGAAGATCGGCACGGGCTGGAACGCCTTCTCGCAACTGGTGGGCGCCGGGGACATCACGGGCGACGGCCGCCCCGACCTGATCGCCTACGGCTCGGGCGGCACCTCCGTCTACCGCTCGACGGGCACCGTGACCGACCCGTTCAGCCGCCAGAAGACCCCGCTGTACGCGGGCGAGGGCACCAAGTTCAACAGCATCGCCTGACAGAATGACCCAAAGACGTCTCCGGCTGTTACCGCGCTTGAGAACGTCCTGTATGCGGGCCGTCAGGCCCGCATACACATCCTTCCATCCGCCACCCGCGAGCAATCGCCACCCCTTGTCGACGGTCAGCCAATTCCCCACCCAGAACGTCACGTAACGGGCCAGGGGGACGGTGACGTCGCCACCGCCGTGTCCATGGGGACGATGAACGTGCGTCGGGATCCCCAGGGCGCCAGAGGTTTCCGGGCCGCCCGATAGCCAGACCGTCGTTCAGGCTGGTCAGGGCTGTCCAGGGTGGCCGCAAGGCCAGCGCGGAGCGCCGCCGAAGGCGCCCTTGACAGACCGGACCAGCCGCACACTCAGCCGTCGGGCGGCCCATCACGGCCCCAGCCCAGGTGGGGAATTAAGCGGACGGTCTCCTCGCGGGCTGCCGCGCCGCTGGTGAGCCAGCGGTCGTGCTCGGCCAGGTACTCGGCGGTCATCCGCGAGGAGAACTCGTCGACAAAGCCGAAGAGCAGCTCGGAGACGCGGCGGAACTGCTCCGCGCGTTCGGGCAGCGGAACGATTTCCTGGCACGCGGCCATTAGGGCGTTCGCCAGCGCAGCGTGGGAGACGCGGATGCCGCGCAGCGCCTTGTCCAGGCCGAGGCGCCTGCGAGCGAACTCGCGGTCCCCCAGCAGGGATTCCTCCGGGACAACCAGGTCGGCCGCAGGGTCGGCCAGCAGGAGCAGCGCGTACAGCGTCGCGGCTTCGGTCCCCATCCGGAGCGTTTCGTAGGGCGCCGGTCCGCCTCCCAGTTCGGGAACCTCGTGGACGATGGCACGGGCCAGCTCGTCACCGACAGCGATGGGCTGGGGGCCGAGCCGGTCGGTCGCCTCGGTGATGCTCTGCGCCGAACTGGCGGGTGTACGCGGCGCGTCCCCCCGGCCGGGAGCGAGCCGGTAGATCCAGTCGGCTGGACCGGATGTGTGGTGAGCCGTCATGACGACGCCCTTGCCGTAGTGAGAGCAGCATGCGCTGCTGTGCCTTGCGGAGCTCCCGTGGTGAACGACTCGTCTTGGAGGACAAGCCGTTCTACCGGAGCTCCGCTTCCTGCGTCCGCCTACCCGCGAGATTCACAGCCGACCTTGCGATCAGGCACAACACCGTAACCTCACGGCCTTGCCCCAAAGCCCGGCTTCCGACTCGCAGAAGCCCGGCTCTCGGCTGGTGGATGACCGGCAGTGGAAGGGTCGGTGAACTGGGTGATCTCTGGTTGCCGGGTGTGGTGCGAGCACTGCAGGGTTGGGGCCGACCGCCGTTCCCCTCACCACGGAAGTGCTCGACTGTGCGTCTGCTGACGTTTCTCGCCGCCCTTGTCGCCGTTCTCTTCGTCGCCCCTTCGGCGCAGGCACACGTCCGTGAGACCTCGGTCTTGGTCGACCTGCGCAGCCAGGGCGACGGCGTCGCGGCTGTAGTCGACGTGGAGTACGACGTCCTCGCCCGACTGCTGAGCCTCGACGGTGTCCTGAGCCCGGACGCGGCCGGCGCGGACGGCACGGCCGCCGAGGTGCCGACCGAGGTGCGGCGCAGTTCGCTGGACACGCACGCGAGCGACATGGCGGCGTACGTCGGCGAGCGGCTGCGGCTGAGCCGCGGCTCGATCGGGTGCACCGCTGCGGACGGTGCCCGCGTCGAACTCGCCGACTCCGGTGCGGCGCGGGTCGCGCTCGCCTACGACTGTCCGGCGTCCGGAGCGCTCACCGTCCGCAGTGACATCTTCCGCCCCTCCGACGGCGTCATCGACGGCACCACCACGAAGGTGGTCTACGACGTCGACGGCAACCGCGGTTCGACGCTGCTGGACACCGCACGCACCAGCGTCACGGTGGGGCACACCGATCTGCTCGGTGAGATCCCGCGGTTCGTCAAGCTCGGGGCAGAGCACCTGTACTTCGGCCTCGACCATGTGCTGTTCCTGCTGGCGCTGCTGCTGGGTGCGAAGCGGCTGCGCGACGTCGTCGGGGTCGTCACGGCCTTCACGGTCGCGCACTCGGTGACCCTGGTGCCGGCCGCGATCGGCTGGGTCAGCGTGCCCGGGTGGATCGTCGAGCCGCTCATCGCGCTGTCGATCGCGTTCGTCGCGCTCGACAACCTGCTCTCGACGAGGACGAACCACCGGCTGTCCGTGGTCTTCGGCTTCGGGCTGTTGCACGGGCTGGGCTTCGCGGGCTCGCTCAGCATCGACGGGCCGCTGTCGGTTTCGATGCTGGCCAACCTGGTCGCCTTCAACCTCGGCATCGAACTCGCCCAGTTGACGATCATCGCGCTCGCCTTCCCGGCGCTGCTGTTCCTGCGCAGGGCCGCGACCACGCCGGTCGCCGCTCGCGCCCTCACGCTCGGCACCGTCGCGGCGACCGTCGTCGTCGCAGGTGCCGGTCTGGTCTGGTTCGTCGAACGTTCCCCGCTCCTGACCTGACACCCACCTCTCCGCACTCTCAAGGATCCCGATGTCCGTGTTCACCTGGACACGCGCGCACATGCGCGCTGTCCTGTACACCACCATGCTGGGGCTCGCCTCCAGTGTGGTGGCGGGCCCGCTTACGCAGTACGCGGCGACCGCCATCGACCCGCCGGAGGCCACCGTCAGCGGCGTCGCGTACGTCGACGCCGACGGCGACGGCCGGCGCAGCTCCGACGAAGCCGGCCTGGCCGGTGTGCGCGTCTCCGACGGCACGGTCACCACCACGACCGCCGCCGACGGCTCCTACTCGCTGACGATCTCCACCGACCGTCGTAAGACGGACATCGTGTGGGCCAGTCAGCCGCGGGGCTACCGGTTCGGCCTGGACGAGTACAAGGAGCCGAGGTTCTGGGCCAACCTCGGCCAGCTCGCCGACGACGCCACCCCGACCGCGGACTTCGCGCTCGTCCGCGACGAACTCTCCGACGGCGACACCTTCTCCTGGGCCAACATCGCCGACCCGCACGTCAACGCACAGCTGCCCGACCAGATACGCGAGATCAACTCCACCGGCACCGACCTGCGGTTCATAGCGGTCAGCGGCGACCTCACCAACGACGCCAGCCAGGGGCAGTTCGACGCGTACCGTCGCGGCACCCAGCAGTCGGCCGTCGGCGTGTGGCCGGCCGTCGGCAACCACGAGTACGCGAGCGGATCGGCGTACGCCGACAAGATCGACAACTATCGCAAGAACGTCGGTCCGGAGTGGTACTCGTTCAACTACGGCAACCGGCACTTCGTGGTGCTCGAGAACAACGGCTCGGCGCCGTTCGACGAGGAGCTGAACTGGCTCAAGGACGACCTCGCCGCGAGCGTTCCGCTCGACGACGACCCGACCAACGACATCGAGGTCGTCGTCCTCACCCACCAGCCGATGAACGTCCCGTTCGGCGCGCCGTCGACGTACGACGCCTTCGGTGAGGTGCTCGAGCAGTACAAGGCGCAGCTGATCCTGGTCGGCCACGAGCACTCCAACCACGTCGAGAACAAGTCGGCGTTCGCCTCGACCGCCAAGCACATCCAGACCGTGTCGAGCTCATACACGATCGACAACGCGCCCCGCGGCTTCCGCTACATCCACATGGCGGGTCCGGGCTTCGAGAACCCGTTCCGGATGTACGGCGAGAACGAGCACCTCACCATCGTCAGCCCCGCGCCCGGTTCCAAGGTGCCGGCCGCGAAGTTCCCGGGCATCCAGATCAACGCCTACGACACCGGCGACGAGGTCGTCTCGGCGACCTACCGGATCGACGGCGACAAGAAGTGGACGCCGCTGCACCGCAGCGGCGAGTTCACCTGGCAGGACGACCTGCACAACAAGCTGCAGAAGGCCGGCAAGCACACCGTCGAGGTGCAGGTGGTCGACGCGACGGGCAAGACCTGGACCAAGTCGGCGGACTTCACCCTCACCAAGGAGCCGGCGCTCGAGCCGGACGCCGGCGGTGACTGGGACCAGCACCACGGCGACGAGGGCCACTCCGGTGTCGCGCCGGCGCAGGAGCCCGGCCGCCGCCTGGCCTGGAGCTTCCGCACCGACGGCACCTTCCTCACCGGGTCGCCGGTCATCCACGACGGCGTCGTCTACGCGGGCACCCGCGACGAGAACGGCGACGGCAACAACCGGATCCACGCCGTCCGGCTCAAGAACGGCAAGGAACTGTGGAACTTCGAGGTGCCGCAGTCGATCCACGGCAGCCTCGCCTACGGTGACGGCCTGATCTTCGCGCCGACCCTCGGCTCGGAGCTGTACGCCGTGGACGCGAAGACCGGCGAGCTGCGCTGGAAGGCCGAGCCCGAGGAGGCGCCGGCCCCGAACAACCAGCGCACCTACGGCTACTACTCGCCTGCCGTCTCCGGTCACACCGTGCTCTGGCCCTACCAGACCCGCTTCGGCATCGGCAGCCAGGGCGTCCTCAAGGCGCTCGACACCCGCACCGGCGAGCAGATCTGGGCCTCCCCGATGTCCGGCTCGACGATGAGCGACGGCACGCCCGCCGTCATGGACGGCACCGTGTACGTCGGCAACCAGACCGCCGACCGCGTGCTCGCCTACGACCTGGCCACCGGCGCCCGCAAGTGGACCGGAACCGAGTCCCTCGGCGGTTGGCAGGACGGCGTGCCGACGGCGGCCGAGGGCAAGGTCTTCATCGGCTCCAACAACGGCATCGCCGCCCGTGACGCCAAGACCGGCGAGACGCTGTGGACCTACCGGAGCCCGCGCGCCTCGCTCGTCTCGAGCGGCTCGACCCCGAGCGCCGCAGCCGTCAAGAACGGCGTCGTCTACATGGGCTTCCCGAGCGGCGCCGTCGTCGCCCTCGACGCCCGGACCGGCAACGTCCTCTGGGAGCGCGTGCTGCCCGGCGACATCTACCACGGGGGCGTGATGTCCAGCCCGGTCGTGGCCGGTGGCACGCTCTTCGTCGGTGCCAACAACGGCAGGTTCTACGCCCTGGCCACCGACACCGGCCAGATCCTGTGGAACCACGAGACCGGCACCTGGGTGGGCGCGGGCCCGGCCGTCAGCGGCAACACCGTCGTTGCGGGCGCCTGGGACGGCAACCTCTACGCCTACGTGCCGGGCGGCGAGTCCGCGCAGCGCTGGGCGACCGTGACCGGTACGGTCACCGACCCGGAGACGGGCGATCCGATCGCCGGCGCCAGGGTCACCGCCCTCGCCTCCGGTCAGGACACCGCGGTGACCAGTACCGACGCCCAGGGTAAGTATCGGATGGGCCTGCCGGCTTCGACCTGGACCGTCACGGCGGCCAAGCGCGGCCTGATCGCCGACAATCGCTCGGAGGCCGGCGTCACGGTCGGCACCACCGGCAAGGAGACGGCCGACCTGAAGCTGATCAAGGTGACCCACCCGGTCGCCGGCAAGTCGACGTACGCGCCGGACTACGGCACCGGCAGCACGCGCACCGACGTCGTCACGGGCAAGGAGTACTACTACCTGGCCAACGACAAGATCCGGGCGTCCGTGACGCCGTACACCGGCGGCAACAACGGCGTCGGCGGTCTCGGTCAGGGCGAGTTGTCGGACGTCATGCTCAACGACGCCAACGGCGCCGAGACCCTCGACTGGGGCGAGATGCTGCTGCGCCCGAGCCTCACGCCGCCCGACTCGTGGGACCGGCCGAACGACCAGCTCGACCTGCCCGACCTCGCGGTCGACGGCGCCGCCGTGGTCGGAAAGGGTCACTACCGGGCGAACGAGGCCATCAAGGCACAGGTCCGCTACGAGACCCTGCCTGGCGCTCCGGTCGTGAAGATGACGGTCAAGCTGACCAACACCGGCACCACGGGCTACCAGGGCTACTTCAACTACATGATCGACCCCGACAGCGCGGTCGACAACGGCCGGATCCCCGGGTTCAGCGGCACCAACCCGGGTCTGAAGACCTCGGGCTGGACCGGGAACCACGTCTACGTCGGTGCTGACACGGCCACCACCAACGGCCAAGCCGCCCATGGTCTCGCCTGGGCACAGGACAGGCCGGCCGCGGTCGGTGCGTACGGCTACATCGAGGGGCTCTACTACGACGCCACGATGGAGCCCGGTGCCACCAAGCAGTTCAGCTTCTACCACCTGACCGACTACGCGACCGCCGGCGGCGACCCCACCCGCGACATCGCGAAGTGGGCCGACGAGATCGACCTGCACGACGAGACCGTCCCGGACGCCGCTCGCGCGACCGGCACGATCACCGCGGACGGCTCCGCCGTCTCCGGTGCCAGGGTCGCCCTCGAGCAGGACGGCAAGGTGGTCGCGACCACGAGCACCGACGCCCAGGGCAAGTACCGCGTCAAGGCCCCGGCCGGTCAGTACGACGTCCGGGTGTCCAAGCTGGGCTACCAGACGGCCGCCGACAAGGTCACCGTGCCGGCAGCGGGCAGCGGCATCGCCGACGTCGCGCTGAGCCCGGTCAAGGTCGAGGCGAGCTACGGCAAGCAGATCGGCTCGGGTCTGGTCGAGGCAGGCCACGGCGACGTCATGCTCGAGAACGACAAGCTCTCGATGGCGATCGCCGACGCCTTCAACGACTCGCAGCTCTCCGGTGCCACCCGCGGCAAGCCGGTCGACATCGCCGTCCGCGGCAAGGCCGACCAGTTCGACTGGATCAACCTGCCCTACGTCTCGGCGACCCAGCCGACCGGCGGTAACGCGTGGGACGTCCGGACGGTGGGGGCGACCGACGTCAAGATCGTCCAGGCGACCGGCGAAAAGGCCGTCGTCCAGGTGTCCGGGCCGGTCAACGGCTTCACGGGTCTGAGAGCGACGACGACGTACACGCTGAAGCCGGGCGACAACTTCGCCACGGTATCGACGGAGCTGAGCAACTCCGGCACGGCCCCGCTCAGCGTGTGGACCGGTGACGCGATGGACCACGACGCGGCAGGCCAGGCCAGTGTCATCCCGGGCACCGGCATCGTGGCACCGGGTGCGACCACGGCGTACACCCCGACCAAGCCGTACATCGGCATGACCGGGACCGACCCGCAGGTCTTCGGTCTCGTCTACGGCACGCCGGCCAGCGCCTTCGACGTCTACGCCGCGGGTAACTGGGCGATGAGCCGGTTCAACGTCGACGTGCCGGCGGGCGGCTCCTACACCCTCACCCGCAAGCTCGTCGTCACCCCGGGCACCGACGCGGTGGGCATCCTCGACGAGGTCCCCGCGCCGTAACGCACACCCACCCCACCACACGGGGCCGGCCCAGACTCCAACCGGGCCGGCCCCGTGCGCCGATCCGCCAGAACAACGCGGTGGGACGCGTCAGTAGGACTGCATCACCTCGAGGATGCGCGCGCCGACCGGGATCGGCCGCCCCGCGGCCAGCGGCGTTCCCACACCGTGGGCGGCATCGGAAGACAGCACGACGAACCCGCGCTGGGCCCAGTCGTTCTCGGGCAGCACGATGTCGAGCGGCTCGGCGGAGTGTGCCGTTCGGAAACTCATTGCTCTGCTCGGAGCCGGCTCCTGCGGCAGCGCGGCATCCGGCCCGGTGATCGCCGAACGGGCGGCCAGCCCCACGGCACCGGCCTGGGCACCTTCCGCTGGGTCGTCGAGCGCACGTTCGCCTGGCTGCACGGCTTCCGCCGCCTGCGCATCCGGTGGGAACGACGCGACGACATCCATGAAGCCTTCCTCGGACTCGCCGTCTGCCTGATCACCCACCGGCACGTCCAGAGGCTTTGTTAGGGCCAGTTAGAGAGCATCTGATCACCGTTCGTGCTGATGCGAGCGGGATGTCCGGTTCGATTCGCCAGGTTGGTGCGGATTCTCCCGTCAGTTTGCGGGACATTTTGTTAGCCACGGCCCAGTGGATCATCGTGCGGGATCGCTGGGGCAGGGCTTCGTAGTCCCGCGCGAGCCGGCGGTGCTGCATCAGCCAGCCGGTTGGGTCGGCCGCACGGTGATGTGTCCGCCATGAGGCGGGTGAAGTTTCCCCAAGGCCGGGTAGTTAGCGTTTTCGCAGGTCACGCAAGAGGTGCCGTTTCCTGTGTGATGGCCGTGTAGCGCCCCGTGCGGACCCTCTTGATCATTCCCTTCTCGGTCCAGCGGGCGAGTTGTCGGTAGGTGGCAACGAGAGTGACGTCGCCGAGGAGTTCGGCGATCTCCCTTGAGCGCCATAGCCGTTCGGGTTCTGCCTGCAGGATGGCCAGCACACGTGTCATGCGGGTGCTGGTCCTGCCGGGGCCGGCGTACTGGGGGACTGTGGTCGTGGGCAGTGCGGCCTCCGGCACCGGCGGCGGCAGAAGCGTGATCGCCGTTGAAGTAACGGCTTTGCTGGCGTCGGGGCGGCCGTCCAGTTTCCGTTCCGCGTAGCGGGAGATGGGGGACTTCACCTTGCGGGTGCTGACGCGGGCCCGCCGTGCGGGCGACAGCGCCGACAGGAGCCGTCGGCCGATCTCTCCGATGCCCTGCTCGAAGATGCCTTCCGCACCTACGAGTAGGTCACGGGCTGTTTGGAGGGCAATGGTGAAACCGCAACGGTCGGGATCGGTGCCCGGCTGGGACTCTGCCGCCTGGACCATGGTGCGGCGCAGGAGCTGGTAGAGGGTGAGCAGGGCCCACATCTCCTGCTCGACGCCCGCCGGGTCGTGCGAGCGCAGGACGCGTCCGTGCAGGATGGTGTGGCGCAGGGCGTAGTAGGCGCTCTCGTGTTCCCAGCGCTCGTGATAGAGGTGCACGAGGCGGTCGGCGGGGTAGCGGCGGGCGTCCAGGAGCGTGGTGGCCAGGCGGTAGGAGCCCTCGAAGGTGCTGCCGTCGGTGCAGGTGATGGTCACCTGGGCTTCGATGATGCGCACCGGGACGCCGCCGATGACCGAGAGGTAGGAGGAGTCGGCGAGAGTTTGAAGGACTGGTGGGCGGCGGCGCTGGCGAATGCGGCCCAGGACATGTGCGCCGGTGGCGTGCGCGGCGGTGAGGAAGTCGTTGCTGTCGAATCCCCGGTCCCACAGCACCAGCATCTCGGGGCTCAGGTGGTGTAACAGCCTGGTGGCGTAGGAGGTTTCGCCTTCCCGGGTGGGGCCGAAGACCGCTGCGATGACGGCCCGAGTGCCGGTCTCGACCAGTGTCATCAGCTCGACCTGGGGATACCCGCCGTGCGGGCACCGCCCCAACCAGCCCCGGTTGCGTTCGCTGTCCGGCACCTTGATCGAGCTGCAGCCGTCGAACGACACCGTCCGGTACGGGCCGAACCGCACCCCCGACGTGGTCGGGCGGGCCAACGGCCCGGCCAGCACCTCGAACAACGCCCGCACCGGTGTGCTGCCGAGCCTTCGGCGCAGGTCACGGAGCGCCTTCGTGCTCGGGCGGACAACAGGCATCCCCGGCAGGCCGGCCGTCAGCTTGGCCCACACGAGCCGATAGCCGACCTCGGGGAAGAGACACATCGCCAGCAGGAAGTAGACGCCGACTCGGGAGGGAAGATCCCGCAGCCGGCGCTGCACGGTCCGCGTCTCCGACAAGACCGCATCGACCAGCTCGAACGGCATGATCGGCGTCAGCTCTCCCAGATGGCCCGGCGCGAACCGACCCGCGGCCACTATGACCGTGCGGGTGATGGTCGCCAGCGGCGGTGGCAGGACACAATGCTCGGGCAACGGAGCTCCTTCGGGAACAAGCTGTCTTGGACGACTGCCTGTACCAACGAGCTCCGTTGCTGCATGTCAGGACTTTCTCAACTCCCTTGCGTGACCTGCGAAAACACTAACTACCCGGCCTTGGAAGTTTCCCCGTGATCTCGGACACGTGATCGTTATGCCGCGAGGGCGTGCTGATGCCGCTGCCTGGTCTCGGCCGGTGTGAGATAGCCGAAGGTCTTGTGCTTGCGCAGGCGGCGGCGGTTGTAGAAGGTCTCGATGAAGTTGAAGACCTCCGCGCGGGCGGCGGCCCGGTCGGGCCAGGTGCGGGAGCCGATCTCTTCTTTGAGCAGGGCCCAGAAGCTCTCCGCTGCGGCGTTGTCGAAGCATGATCCGGTGCGTCCGCAGCTCTGCCGCAGCCCCAACTTCCCTATTCGGTCCTGGAACTGGGTCGACGTATATTCGCTGCCGCGATCGCTGTGGATCACGCACCCGGGCTCCAGTCCGCCCCTGCCGTGGGCCATGTCGAGAGCGTCGACGACGAGCTCGGCGCGGTGGTGGTCGGCCATCGCGTAGCCGACAACCTCGCGGGTGGCCAGGTCCAGCCAGCCCTCGGCGGTGGGCAGGTAAGTGATGTCGCCCACCAGCTTGGTCCCGGGACGCTCGGCATGGAAGTCACGGCCGATCAGGTCCGGGGCCGGCTTCGCCTTCACATCCGGCCGGGTCAGCGAACGCCTCTTGCGCCGGCTGACGCCGCGGATGTCGCGCTCACGCATCACGCGGGCAACGCGCTTGCGGTTCACCCGCCGGCCCAGGCGGCGCAGTTCGGCGTGGATGCGCGGGACACCGTAGGTGTGGCGGGAGGCGATGTGCACCACGGTGATCTCGTGCGCGAGCGCATCGTCGGCGGCCTGACGAGCACGGCGGGCGGCCTCGCCCTCGCGCCAGGCGTAATAGGAGGAGCGGGCGACCTTCAGCACCCGGCACAGCAGGACGATCGAATAGGTCGCCTTCTCCGCATGGATCAACCGGTACAGCTCGCTCACCGGTCGTTCTCCTTCACGAAGAAGGCAGTCGCCTTTTTCAGGATCTCGATCGTCTGCTGCTGTTCGCGAACCTCCTTGCGCAGCCGCTTGAGCTCCTCGCGCTCGGCGCTGGTCAGCTCACCGGACTCGCTCTCGCCCCAGTCCGCCTTGGCCCGGCGGTACCAGCCGCGCAGGGACTCCGAGCTGACACCCAGCTCCCGGGCGACGGCGGTGACCGTCTTGCCCGAGGAATCGACGAGCGCGATCGCGTCCCGCTTGAACTCCTCGGTGTACCGCTTCGTGTACTTGCTTCCCACCTGGTGCTACTTCCTCTGGAACCTCAAGATCCCAGTCTCCAGGTGTCCACGATCAAGGGAACGCTTCATCTGACGGTTGACGATCGGATTCCGGTCGTCTGCATGTTGTCCTATGCTGCTTGCTCATCAAACAGAGCGCCGGGCAGACGGGCCGTGGCGCCAGCGTGTTCGACCATCGGGGGATGGGCGTGAGTACCGTCTACGTGCCGAACCAGTCACAACCGCCCGTGCCTGCCTCGAGGCCGACGGCGGCCGCCGCCTTGTTTGCGAGTGAGCCCACTCGGCTGCTGTGCGCGGGCACCTACCTGGATTCCGACTTCCGCGACCGGGTCATCGACGAGCTGTATCTCAACGAGCAGCGCATAGTGGCCCCTTCAGTCGGCTTCGACGCCGGCCGCGTCCTTGCCCACGCACTGCGCGCCCGCCGCCTGGAGCTGAGCTGGGACATGGGCATCCTTCTGCTATGGGTGGTCGGTATCACGCTCAGTAGAAACCTGCTGTTATCTGTCCTTCACGGCGGGGTAAGCCTTGCCATCGCGTCGTGGGTGCGGGGCAGGAGTGAGAACCCGCCGCTGTATCGGCGCTTCCTGGCCTGGCTGCTGCGCTGGAATGGGCTGCTCAGCGTAGCCTTTGCCCTGTTCCTCACGGTGTTCCTGGCCCTCGGCGGCGGCTCCGGCTCCGGCTCCGGCTCCTCATCGAGCGGAGACGACTACGGCCCGTCCGAATCCGCCTCCTGGACCGACGTCCTCAGCCAGTCCGCGAGAGGCCTCGGTCTCGGTGCCCTGCAGGCGTGGCTGGCGCTGGCCGTGCTCGTGTTCATCGGGTTCTGCATCGTTATTCAGCGCGCGCAGGTCACCCGCTCACTGACGCAGGAGCTGCACCCCACGCGCTTCCCGGACGCCGCAGCCGACCCGGCCTTCGGCGCGGAGGGCACGCGGTTCCGGCGGATGCTCCAGCGCATCCGCACCGAACAGCACCAGGCGCTGATCATGTACCACGAGGCGCATCCGTTCTGCGGCGCGGGCAGCGCGTACGACCCCTGGGTGCTCGCCGTGGAACTGCGGCCCGACGGGATGCGCAAGCAGCGCCCGCTGAGCAACCGAGCCGTTCTGGACACGGTGTGGCTGCTGCTGGAACAGCTGCGCGAGTCCCCCGACACCGCCCGGCACATGGTGCGCGACCGGCTGCGCCAGCTGGAGATTGACGAGTGTGTCTTCCTGCCCATCGAGGGGCTGATGCACCGGGAGGACGTCACCTACAACGCCGAGGAGTTCAAGGCGTTCCGGGCCAAGGCGGTCGAGGAGGGGGCGGAGAAGCGGCGGCACTTCCTGCGCGTGCGGGTAGGCGGATGGGAGGAGGAAGTCGTCGTCAGCGTCTTCGTCCGCGTCCACACCCAGGGCCGGATGCTCATGCTGGAGATCGCCCCGCACGTCCTCGCCCCGGTCCGGGAGGACTTCAAGAACGCCGACCGGGTCGCCCACCGCTACGCCCACAACAACCGTTTCGGCAAGGCCGTTTACGCCGCGCCCCGGATTGTGCGCTCCGCTGGTGTCGCTGTCGGGCACCTGTTCCGACTGGGCGGCTTCGGCTGGCGCTTGCTGACCGCGGGCAACTCCGGCGCGTTGCCAGAGGGCCCGGCTGTGTCGGTGCGCGAGCTGGGCTCGGCGCCGGAGGGGTCGCTGTTCCAGAAGATGGACGTCGACCGCTACCTGCGCACGATCCAGGACCGGATCGCGCAGGGCGTGCGCACCGCCCTGGCGGAAGCTGGTTATCAGACCGGCGAGTTCGTCCAGAAGATCGTCAACATCAGCAACGGCGGCGTGAACATCGACTCGGTGCAGGACTCCACCTTCGCCGTCGGCACCCACGCCACCGCCAGCAGCGGCACCGAGCCGCAGAGGGGAACAGGCAGCGATGACCGACCCGCGTGAGCCGAACGTGTCCATCGGCGACGTGTCCGGCAGCACTTTCGCCATCGGTAGCCACGCCAGCGCCGTCAGCCACCACGGTGCGGGGCTGCAGACCGACGATGAGACCGAGAAGCTGCTGGCCGCCGTGCGCGAGCTGCGCGCCGACCTGACCCGGGTGCGTGGCACCGAGCAGACCGCCGCGTTGGACGCCGAACTCGCCGACACCGAGGAAGAGATCACCAGCACGGGCCAGGCCGACCCGACCCGGCGCGAGCGCCTACGCCGGCTGCTGGATGACTCCCAGTCCCTGCTGAGCATCCTTGCTTCCGCGGGTGCGGTGGCTGGGCTGCTGACCCAGTGAGCCCACGATGAGCCGGGGCCAGCGGTACTGGAACGAGGGCTCCCAGCGTTGGGAGTACGACACGACGCGCCCTTCCCCGCCCCCCGAGCCCGCGGTGCCCGCCCGCCCGGAGAGCCCGCCCCCGGTGCCTGCGGCGCCCCCGGGGACACCGATGGACTCCGCCGGGCAGGCGGGGAGACCCGACGCGGGGTGGCAGGATGCCACAGTGCTCGCGCCGCAGGCCCCGCAGCTGTTCGGCAACCGGCGTGCCCTGTGGTGGAAGGTCGCGGCGGGCGTCGCGGTGGTCGGCGTCGGCGCGGCCTTCACCGTGGTGAAGCTGACCGGCGGCGACGGTCCGGTAACGGCCCGTGCGACGGCGAGCCCCTCGCCCACCGCGAGCGGCTCGGCGTCCTCGAACCCGGCCACGGGCGGTTCGAGCCCCGGCGATTCGGCCTCCGCATCGGCGGAAGCGTCCGTCCCGCCCGAGGGCTATCGCAGCGTGGACGACCCCAACGGCTTCTCCATGGCCGTACCGGAGGGCTGGCAGCGCAGTGACCGCTCGAGCGGCATCTTCTACGCAACGGACGGCGACCGCAGGCTCCTCCAGGTCTTCGTCGTCACGGAGGCCGGGATGTCGGCCTACGACGCGGTCAGCAAGTCCTCCGAGAATCTTGCGGGCCAGCAGCCTGGGTACGAGGAGGTGAGCCTGGACCGGGCCCCCGACTCGGGGGGCGCGTCCGGCGCGGTGGGCGATGACGTGGCCCGGCTGGTCTACGCCTACGACAGCGAGAAGCAGGGGGAACGCCGACAAGTGGTGGAGTACGCCTTCACCGCCGACAACGGCAAGCTGTACGCGGTTCTGGCGGCCGGCCCGGCTGCCCAGTGGCCACAGCAGCAGCGGGACGTCGACACGGCCTTGAAGTTCTTCGCGACCCGTTGACGTGCCGACCTGGCTTTGTCCACGAGAACGGTCTCTGGTCCACTTTCTGTGGAGGCTCACGGATCGTGATGTCAGTGGTGTGTGGTGGGATGGCCGGACTCTGCTGTTGATCTGTCGGGAGACCGTTGTGACGTCTTCGTATCCGTCCCTGACTCGTGCCTTGGCCGAGGCTTTGGTCGATGTCCTGTGGTTCATCGACGGCAGCGAAGACGAGCAGATGGATCAGGACGACGCGGTCAAGGTGATGGAGGGCGTCGCGCACGTGGTGAGCACGCTGTCGAGTGATCAGCAGCAGGAGCTGATCGCCCTGCTCGGGGAGATGGCAGCTGCCGAGACCCACCCCGGCCGCCGTGAATTCCTGGAGGAGTTTCCGGAGGGCTTCGGACTCATCGACGAGCTGTCCTGAAGGACTTCAGCTTGCCGCGCAGGGCAGGTACCGAACCGAGCCGCGAGGGTTGATCCTCCACCCAGACTCATCACCATGAACTCGACGATGTTGGATAGCAGCATGGTGAGACGCAAGAAGGAGAAGAAGAAGCGGCCCGCCTGGGGCGTTCCGAAGGGGATCGTTCTGTTGGCGACGCCGGAGGGCTGGCGCACTAGCGTCCTCACCGAAAGCGGAATGCTCTGCGGACGGCTGGACGTGCCGATCAACACCAACCCGCAAGACGCGCGGGCTGCGGCAGCGGTGATGGTGACGGAACTCGCGCGCGACTTCCACGACACCGACGTCGAGGTGAGCTGGGATCCGCCCCAGGAGCCCTGGTCATGGACCGCCCAAGTCACCCTCGCCGCCGAAGACGAACCGCCTTCGCCAGACGCCGAAGGGTAACCGGCAGGCTCAGGAGTAGAGCAGGACGCGCTTGCGGAGGAGTTCGAAGCCGGCTCGGCCGAACATCTGGCGCTTGAGCATCTTGATCCGGTTGACATGGCCTTCGACGACTCCGGAGTTCCACGGCTGCGAGAGTCCGGCAGTGACGGCGTCGAGGTCGCGTTCCAGGTGCCGGGCGAATCGCTGGAGGCTGGGCAGGTCGGTGGCGGTTGCCGCTTCGATCCATGCGGGCAGTTGGTGTCCTTGCAGCTGAGTGAGCATGTGGGCGAAGGAGCGCATATGCTCGGCTAGTGCGTCCAGTTCGGGGCAGCCGGCCAATACGGCCTTGAGCTGAAGTCGGTCGTTCTCGGCCAGGGCGTCGGGGTGGGTGAGGATCCAGCGGGTGACGGCGCGGGCGGTTGGCGGCCGGGGGCTGATCGGCTGGGGCTTGCCGCGTAGGTTCCGGCTGGCGTAGGCGCGGACGTTGCCGTAGCCGTCCGGGTAGCCCTGTGCCTTGATCCCCCACGCCTGCTCTTCGTTCCCCGCTCGGTTGCTGTGGGCAACGGGGGCCGGGGCCGCCCGCTCGTTGAGTGTGCGGGCCGTGCCGGCCGGTCAAGGGCGCCGTCGGCGTCCTTTCGCGATGGGCTTCGCCCACCCTGGACAGTCCGTCCCGCCCCTAGACCTGGCTGGCTATCGGGCGGCCCCTCCCTTGTGGCGTCCGTCCGCAGGTCAGCGCCCTGTGGGTGGGGAATCAAGCCGAGCAGGTCTGACCCCACCCCGAGCACAGAGTGGGGAGATTCAAGGCTCTGGCCGCGATCCGTGAAGGATCTTGGAGTCGCTCGGCCCGGTATGGTCCGCCCGGAGCTGCCTGGTTGGATGACTGCATGACGGATTGGTCGACACTCACTGACGCGTGTGGTTCCGCGGAACACGTGCCCGGTCTCTTGGACCGGTTCGAGGCCGATCCGAACGGTGTGTGGTCCGAGCTAATGGACCACCTGTGTCCGCAGCTGGACACCGCCTTCACCGCCGGCTTCGCAGCGATTCCGCGCTTGGCTGAGATCGCGACGGCGGGCAGCCCGGAGACTGTGGGCTGGGTGCTGCTGGCAGCGGGAGCAATCGCTGCATGTTCGCCTGGGCCGTCCGAGGCCGACAGCCCTCTGACGGTCTTCTCGGCTCCGATTGCGGTTCTGCACGACCTCACTGATCGGCGCTTGAGTCAGACGGTCGAGTCCGAGGAATACGTGAACCTGCTGCAAGCCCTGCTCTCCTTCGAGGGCGTTGAGATCTGGGACCGCTGCCTTGACGGCCTGTGGAGCGGGGAGTACGAGGTCGACTGCCCGTACTGCGGCGTAAACGTGTTCGTCGTAGTCGGAGAGGACGACTCCTTCTGCTGCACCGACGACTAC
>NZ_JBSFCI010000050.1:0-44318 GCF_053593375.1 Streptomyces sp. NPDC002309
GTGTCCGCCCGCAGCGGTTGGCGCGTCAACCCGGGTGAGTCGGTGAGTGACCGATTCCGCGCCGTTCCGAGGACGGACACCCCCCGGCCCGACCCCGACGAAACCCCCACCCGAGGCGCGACAGCAACCCCCACCGGACAGAGACAGGCGCCGCAGGCATTCAGCCCTCGCCACGCTCCGTCAACGGCCCGGCCCGATCCAGCAGCCCCGTCCGCGCGGCCAGCGCCGCGGCCTCCAGCCGCGACCCCACGCCGAGCTTCATCAGAACCCGCTGGACATGCGTACGCGCCGTGGACGGCGCGATACCCATCCCCGCCGCGATGAGCCGCGTGTCCTCCCCGTCGGCCACCCGGACCAGCACCTCCACCTCCCTGGGCGTGAGCATCTGCAACAGCCGCTGCCCCTCGTCGTCCGGCTGCGCCGCGGGATTCAGCAGCTCAGCGAACGCCCCCTGCAACAACTGCGGCGCGACCGCCGCCTCCCCCGCCCGCGCCTTCATGATCGCCCGCTCCACCCCCTCGATGCGCTCGTCATGCCGCACATAGCCGGAGGCCCCCGCCGCGAACGCCGCCGCGATCCCCCGCGGACTCGGCACCGGTCCCAGCACCAGGACCGCCACCTGCCCCCGCTCCCGCTTGATCCTCAGGACGGGATCGAACGCCCCCGCCTCGGCCGGCGTGGCCGTCCCCCACAGGCACACCTCCGGCGCCCGCGCGATCACCAACTCCGCCGCCCCCGCGGCCGGCGCCGCCGCGGCCAGCACCCGGTGCCCCCGCAGCTTCAGTGCCGAGGCCAGCGCCTCTGCCAGCAATCGGTGGTCGTCGACCACCATCAGCCGCACTCCCATCGAGCAACCCCCCAGTCCCCCCAACGGACGCCCACTATGGATGCCCGAAGGTCCCCACGGACAGACCCGGAACGAACACGGAACACACCAAGTCCAGCCCCCGGGACGACAGCCCCCCGGCATCGACGTCCGCCATGCCCCCGGAAGCTACACGCTTGTTCGACGTCGCGCTGCCTCTCGTCGTGAGAACTGCCCCGGATCGCCGAAAATCCGCTCATTCGAGGGGTGTTGAGCCCCAATAGTGCGGCCCCGCCCCCTGAACAGGGACGGGGCCGCACACCACCACCGAAGGCGGCCGGGACGTCAGCCGCTCACACCGAACGCGATCACGAGGTACTCCTCGCCGCTCACGGTCGCCCCGCTGACGTACACCTCGGACATGTACAGCCGCCCCTGCCCGTACAGGACCTCGCCGTACTGCGGCGCCTTGCCGGACTCCACGTCCCGCACCGCCTCGGTCGCCGGGTTCTCCATCAGCTTGACCTGCTTGAAGCTCTCCCCGTCGATGCTGACGATCTGCCCGCCCTTGTCGTAGCGCCCGCCCTTGTACGCGATCACGTTCGCGCCGTCCATCCGCAGCGGGGTCATCGTGTACCCGTCGCCGGCGTCCGCCCGCTGCCCCGTCTGCTTCCCCGAGGCCAGATCGAAGGCGACGACCGAGTTCGTCCGGCCGAAGTCACCGGTGGTGTCCTGCTCCTCCGTCGGCACGTACAGCCGGTCGCCTCCGACCGCGAGCCCCGTGCAGTCCTCGACGCGCGAGATCCCGTCGCACTCGGCGGCGTAGGAGTCACCCGGCGCCGAGATCCGCGCCCGCAGCTTGCCGGTCTTGTTGTCGACGGAGAAGAAGTCCGAGATGCCGCTGCCGTCCCCGGCGGAGTCACCCACGTCGGCCGCCACCACCAGCGGCTCGGTCGAGACGACGCTGGCGTACTCGATGCCCTTGGTCATCACGTACTCCGAGATCACCTTCCCGGACTTCGGGTCGATGGTCTGGATGTGCAGCTCCCGCGCGTCGTACTGCCCGCACTTGCGCACCGCGACCAGTCTGGCGCCGCCGCCGTACCCGGCGTCGTAGCAGGTGTCCCCGGGCTTCGGCGACCACAGCGCCTTGCCGCTGGCGATGTCGAACGCGGCGCCACCGCTCGTGCTGCCCAGGGCGACCGTGCCCGCGCTGACGGTGACGTTGTCGAAGTTGATCGGCTGGTCACCGGAGTTGGCGGTCTTGGTCCACAGCTTGTTCCCCGCGTTCAGGTCGATCGCGGCGACCTGGCTGCACCCCTCGGAGGAGTTCTTCGCCGGCATCCGGGGCTGGAAGACGACGGCCGTCCGCCCGTCCGCGGTGACGTGGTCGGTGGCCTCGCAGACCGGTCCGGGCAGCGGGATCGTCCACAGCTCGGTGCCCTTGTCGCGGTCGTAGCCGACGATCTCGGCGACGCCGGCCTTGGCGTACACCTTCTCGGTGAGCCAGGAGCCGGAGACGACCACGGAGTCGTCCTTGTCGACCTTGGGCGCCGGAACCTGGAACAGCACCTTGGAGCCGGGGTCGGCCGGCACCTTCTCGGAGCCCTTGGAGGTGCCCTCGCCGCCCCCGCCCTTCCCGTCGCCCTTGCCGCCACGGGAGTTGGTGGTGTCGTCCTTGCCACCGTCGGCCGTCGACTTCGCGTACCAGACGCCGCCACCGATGATCAGCGCGATCGCGACGACGGCGGCCACGATGATGGCCACCTGCGCGTTGAACTTGCCCCCGCCGCCGCCCGGCCCACCGGGCTGCGGGTACATCGGCACGGTCGGCTGCGCGTAGGCCGGAGCGGGCTGCCCGTAGGGAGGAGACACCGGCGCCCCGGGATAGCCGTACCCCGGCTGGGCCTGCGGCGGCTGCGAAGGCGTCGGCGCACCCTGCGGGTAGCCGTAACCGGGCTGCGGCTGCGGCTGCGGCTGCGGCTGCGGCGGGTAGCCCTGACCGGGCGGCTGCGGCGTCCCGGCCGGAGGCTGCGGCGCGCCGAAGGCGGGCGGCTGCGGCGCCGGCTGGTCCTGGGGCTGCGGTTGCGGCTGGGACTGGGGCTGGGGCTGGGGATCACCGAACCCGGCACCCCCCTGCGGGGGCTGGTGGGGCGGCGGTGGCGGCGGCTGCGTCATGACGTGGGTACCTCGGGGAGACGGGGACGGAACGAGTCGTGGGGGCGCGTCACTTGCCGTAGGCGAGCATCAGCTTCTCCTTGGCCTCGTCCGTGCCCGACAGCCGCGTGGTGGAGAGGTAGAAGCGGCCGTCCACCCAGGCGGTGTCCCGCGAGAAGAAGCTGTCCTCGACCTCCGCCGCGCCCGCGGGGTGCTGCAGCAGCCCGATCGGCACATGGCTGTTGCCGGTGGTCGGGACGGCGACGATCCGGCCGCCCGCGTCGTACGACGGCTGGACGTAGGCGATGAGCTTGCCGTCCTCGATCTGGAGCGGCAGCATCGACTCCTCCGCCGGGGACTTCACGCGCCACTTCTCCTTGCCGGTGGCCAGGTCGACGGCGACGATCTCGTTGGCGCCGCCACTGGCCTCGGTGGGCAGATAGAGCGTGTCGGCGTCGGCGGCGACACCCTCGCAGCCGGTCAGGTCGCGCTGGAGGACGGACCAGCCGCACTCGGGCGCGAAACTCTCGTCGATCTTCACCTGGGAGCGGAAGCCGCCCTTGGCGTCCAGCGTCGAGATGTTCCAGGCGTCCTTGTCCTCGTTGGTGCTGTAGACGACCAGCGGGTCGACGGAGTAGGTGCGCATGACCCGCCAGCCCTTGTCGAAGGCGCGGGTCCACTTGACCTTGCCGGTCCGCGGGTCCAGCTCCTGGATCTCGTCGTGCTCGTTGTCGGTCGCCGCGCCGCAGGACGCGACGGAGATCAGCCGGGACCCGCCCGCGAAGGCGCTCGGGAAGCAGGCGTCGCCGTACTTCTTCTTGTCGAAGAGCTTCTTGCCGGTCCGGACGTCGTAGGCCGTGCCGGACTGCGAGCGGCCCACCATCAACGTCTCACCGGCCAGGGCGAGTTCGATGCTGATCGCGCTGTCGAAGAGCGCCCCGTCCGCGACCTCTCCGCTCCAGCCCTTCTCGCCCGTGGCGAGGTCGATCAGCTGGATCTGGTTGCACTTGGCCCGGTCGCCGGCGCCGCTCATGTACGCCACGACGATCTTGTCGTCGGCCGTCCTGCCCGGGGTGACCGAGCAGATCTCCTGCGGGAAGGTGATCGTGTCCCAGGCGGGGTCGCCGTCCCCGACGTTGTAGGCGACGAGCTCCTTGTAGGCCGCCTTCACCGCCGCCTTGTCGGTGATCCACATGCCGGGGGCGTCGGCGCCCGAACCGGGGGCGTCGGGCGCCTCCTTGTACCAGAGCACCTTCGCCTCGCCCGCCTTGCGGCCGGCGTTGAGGTCGTCCGGGTCCGCGCCCCCGTCGCCGCTGCCGTCACCGGGGTCGACCGGGGCGTCGGGCGCGGACGGCTTGGGGTCGTCGGTCTGCTGGGCGACCGGCTTCTTCTCGCCGCCGTCGCCGTCACCGCTGGTCACGGCGTAGACGGTGCCGCCGATCAGCAGCAGCGCGGCCACCGCGGCGCCGACGGCCACCAGGGGCTTGCCCCGGAAGGGGTTGCGCGAGCCGGAGCCCGGGGGCGTGCCGGGGGCGCCGGGGTACTGCGGCTGCGGGTAGCCGTAGCCGGGCTGCTGACCGTAGGGACCCGGCTGCTGAGGCTGCGCGTACGGGCCCGGGGCGCCGTAGGGGCCGGGCTGCTGGGGCTGTCCGTACGGTCCGGGCTGCTGCCCGTAGCCCGGCTGCGGCGGGGACTGAGGGGGCGGCGGGGACTGAGGAGGCTGCGCGGGCGGCGGGGGCGTGCCCTGCGACGGGTCCTGCGGCGGGCCGAAACCACCGGACTGCCGCGGGTCCTGCGGTGCGCCGAAGCCACCACCGGGCGGAGGGTCCTGTGGCGCGCCGAAGCCGCCACCCGGCGGCTGGTTGGGCGGCTGGGTCATCAGCGGTTCCCCCTTGTGACTGATGTGGCTCCGCGCCCCTGGCGCTGCGTCTCCGCCACACCCACGATTCTCAGACCGCCCATTTCTATCACCCGGGGGCCATGACAAGCCGGGGCCGGTGCACCCCTGTTCCCAAGGGAGCACCGGCCCGTGATGCCGTTGTTACGCGCCTTCACGCGCCCTTCACGCGACGCGCGCGCCCTGCGCGCAGCGAGGGGAACGCGCCGGGACTCATGCGTCCTCGGCGAGCTCCAGCCACCGCATCTCCAGCTCTTCCCGTTCCCCGGCCAATCCGCGCAGTTCGGCGTCCAGTTCGGCCACCTTCGCGAAGTCCGTGGCGTTGTCGGCGATCTGGGCGTGCAGCTTGGTCTCCCGTGCGGAGACCTTGTCCAACTGCCGCTCGACCTTCTGGAGTTCCTTCTTGGCCGCGCGCTGGTCGGCGGCACTCTTCTCGGCGGCCGGCTTCACCGGTGCCGCCGGGGAGGCGGCGGCGACGGCCTCCTCCATCTTCCGGCGCCGCTCCAGGTATTCGTCGATCCCGCGCGGCAGCATCCGCAGTGTGCCGTCGCCGAGCAGGGCGAACACCCGGTCCGTGGTGCGCTCGACGAAGAACCGGTCGTGGGAGATCACGATCATCGAGCCGGGCCAGCCGTCGAGGACGTCCTCCAGCTGGTTCAGCGTCTCGATGTCGAGGTCGTTGGTGGGCTCGTCGAGGAAGAGGACGTTCGGCTCGTCCATCAGCAGCCTCAGCAGCTGCAGCCGGCGCCGCTCACCGCCGGACAGGTCGCCGACCGGCGTCCACTGCTTCTCCTTGTTGAAGCCGAACGTCTCGCACAGCTGTCCCGCGGTCATCTCGCGCCCCTTGCCGAGGTCGACGCGCTCGCGCACCTGCTGGACGGCCTCCAGGACCCGCAGCGCGGGGTTCAGCTCGGCGACCTCCTGGGAGAGGTAGGCGAGTTTGACCGTCCTGCCGACGGCGATCCGGCCCGCGGCGGGCTGCGCCTCGCCCTCCGTGCGGGCCGCCTCGGCCATGGCCCGCAGCAGCGAGGTCTTGCCGGCGCCGTTGACGCCGACCAGGCCGATGCGGTCGCCGGGGCCGAGGTGCCAGGTGACGTGCTTGAGGAGCACCTTGGGACCGGCCTGGACGGTGATGTCCTCCAGATCGAAGACGGTCTTGCCGAGCCGTGAGGACGCGAACTTCATCAGCTCGGAGCTGTCCCGGGGCGGCGGCACGTCCTTGATCAGCTCGTTGGCGGCCTCCACGCGAAAGCGCGGCTTGGAGGTGCGGGCGGGGGCACCGCGGCGCAGCCAGGCCAGCTCCTTGCGGACCAGGTTCTGCCGCTTGACCTCCTCGGTGGCGGCGATCCGCTCGCGTTCGGCACGGGCGAAGACGTAGTCGGAGTAGCCGCCCTCGTACTCGTGGACGACGCCGCGCTGCACGTCCCACATCCGGGTGCAGACCTGGTCCAGGAACCAGCGGTCGTGGGTGACGCAGACCAACGCCGAGCGGCGCTCGCGCAGGTGCTGGGCGAGCCAGGCGATGCCCTCGACGTCGAGGTGGTTGGTGGGCTCGTCGAGGACGATCAGGTCCTGGTCGTCGATGAGGAGCTTGGCGAGCGCGATGCGGCGCCGTTCGCCACCGGAGAGCGGGCCGATGACGGTGTCGAGGCCCTGGGGGAAGCCGGGCAGGTCGAGCCCGCCGAACAGGCCGGTGAGCACATCGCGGACCTTGGCGTTGCCGGCCCACTCGTGGTCGGCCATGTCACGGATGACCTCGTGGCGGACGGTGGCCTCGGGGTCCAGTGAGTCGTGCTGGGTCAGGACGCCCAGGCGCAGGCCGCCGGAGTGGGTGACGCGGCCGGTGTCGGCCTCCTCCAGGCGGGCCAGCATCCGGATGAGCGTGGTCTTGCCGTCGCCGTTGCGGCCGACGACGCCGATGCGGTCCCCTTCCGAGACGCCGAGGGAGATGCCGTCGAGGAGCGCCCGGGTGCCGTACACCTTGCTGACGTTCTCGACATTGACCAGGTTGACGGCCATTTCACTCCTGCTCGCGGGGATCGGTCAGCCTCCCAGCCTAACGGTCGCGGGGAGGTGACCGAGCCTCGCGATTCCAGGGATGGCCGCGGTCAGCCGCCGAGGACCGTCGCGCCCGGTACCGGCCCCGACGCCGTGCGCACCGTGCGGCACGTGCCGGACGCGCTCAGCGCGTGCGCCACCTTCGCCGCGGACTCCGGGTCGCGGACGAGGAAGGCGGTGGTCGGCCCGGAGCCCGAGACCAGCGCGGTGAGGGCGCCGGCGGCGCGGCCGGCCGCGAGGGTGTCGGCGAGGGCGGGGAAGAGGGAGAGGGCGGCAGGCTGGAGATCGTTGGAGACGGCCGCCGCGAGCGCGTCGGGGTCGCCCTTGGCGAGGGCGTCGAGGAGGTCCCGGGAGGCGACGGGCCCGGGGACGTCGGTGCCCTCGGCGAGCCGGTCGAACTCCCGGAAGACGGCCGGCGTGGACAGTCCGCGGTCGGCCATGGCGAAGACCCAGTGGAAGGTGCCCCCGACATCGAGCGGCGTCAGTTTCTCGCCCCGCCCGGTGCCGAGCGCCGCCCCGCCGACCAGGCTGAACGGCACGTCGCTGCCCAACTCCGCGCAAATGTCGAGGAGTTCTTCGCGGGAGGCGCCGGTGCCCCACAGCGCGTCGCAGGCGAGCAGCGCGCCCGCGCCGTCCGCGCTGCCGCCCGCCATGCCGCCGGCGACGGGGATGTCCTTGGCGATGTGCACATGGACGTCGGGGCCGCGGCCGTGACGCGCGGCGAGCGCCTCGACGGCGCGGGCGGCGAGGTTCGTCCGGTCCAGGGGGACCTGGGCGGCGTCGGGCCCGTCGCAGGTGACGCGCAGCTCGTCGGCCGGGGTGACCGTGACCTCGTCGTGGAGCCCGACGGCCAGGAAGACGTTGGCGAGGTCGTGGTAGCCGTCGGGCCGGGCGGCGCCGACCGCGAGCTGGACGTTGACCTTGGCCGGGACCCGTACCGTGACGCTCACATGCTCTCCTTCGGGGGCTCGGGGGCCGCCCCGCGCGCGGGCGCTGCCTCCGCGATGCGGGCGAACTCCTCGACCGTGAGGGACTCGCCGCGGGCCTGCGGGGAGACGCCCGCCGCGACGAGCGCCGCCTCGGCGGCCGCCGCGGAACCGGCCCACCCGGCGAGCGCGGCCCGCAGGGTCTTGCGGCGCTGAGCGAACGCCGCGTCGACCACGGCGAAGACCTCCCGCTGCGAGGCGGTGGTCGCGAGCGGCTCGGCGCGCCGGGTGAGGGAGACGAGCCCGCTGTCCACGTTCGGCGCGGGCCAGAAGACGTTGCGGCCGATGGAGCCGGCCCGCTTCACCTCGGCGAACCAGTTGGCCTTCACCGACGGCACGCCGTACACCTTGGAACCGGGCGGCGCCGCGAGCCGGTCGGCGACCTCCGCCTGCACCATCACGAGGGTGCGCTCGATGCTCGGGAAGGTGTCGAGCATGTGCAGCAGGACGGGGACGGCCACGTTGTACGGCAGGTTCGCCACCAGCGCGGTCGGCGCGGGGCCGGGCAGCTCGGTGACGCGCATCGCGTCGGAGTGCACCAGCGCGAACCGGTCGGCGCGCTGCGGCATGCGTGCCGCGACGGTGGCGGGCAGCGCGGCGGCCAGCACGTCGTCGATCTCGACGGCGGTGACCCGCTCGGCGACCTCCAGCAGCGCCAGCGTGAGCGAGCCGAGCCCGGGCCCGACCTCCACGACCACGTCGTCGGGCCGGACCTGGGCGGTGCGGACGATACGGCGGACGGTGTTCGCGTCGATGACGAAGTTCTGGCCACGCTGCTTGGTGGGCCGTACGCCGAGGACTTCCGCCAGCTCGCGGATGTCGGCGGGGCCCAGGAGTGCGTCGGGGGTGGGGCTGCTCACGGCGACAGCCTATCCGTGACCGTCGCCGCACCTCTCCGTGGCGGTCGCCGCGCCTATCCCTGCAGCCGCGCCCCGCAGTGCGGCCAGGGGCCCGCACCACGCCGGGTGTACAGCTTCTTCGCGCGGTACGTCTGCTCCGCCGCCGGGGCGTCCTGGGGGCGGCCGGTGCCGCCGAGGCTCTGCCAGGTGCCGGTGTCGAACTGGTACAGGCCGCCGTACGTCCCGGAAGGGTCCACGGCTCCCGGGTCGCCGCCGGACTCGCAGACGGCCAGGCCCTGCCAGTCGAGGTGGTCGGCGCCCTGGACCGAGGTGGGCATGGGTTTCGTGCCGACCTTCACGATCTGCGCGGTCGGCTCGCGCACCAGCTCGGTCCGGATCCGGCGCGGCTTCTGGCGGACCCCGTTGACGGTCCGCAGGGCGTACGTGATCCTGCGCAGCCCCGGCTCGCCCGGCTGCTCGACCACCTCGGTGCCCTTGAACACCGCCGGGTCCTCGACCCGCCGCACGTCGAAGGGGACCTCCTCCTCGCGGATCTCCTCGCCGCCGGTGATCCGCAGCACGGTGACCGTCTGCCCGTCGCGCGGGAAGCTGTCCGGCGGGACGGAGGTGGTGTCCTCGCCGCGCAGGGTGACGCCGGCCGCCCGGACGGCCTCGCCGACGGTGGCGGCGTTGGTGCGCACGGTGCGGGCCCGGCCGTCGGCCATGACCGTGACGGACCGCTCGGTGCGCACGTCGAGGGCGAGACCGGCCCGCCCGATGTGCTGGGAGCGGGCGACGGACAGGTACGCGCCCTCGGCCCGGACGCCGAGCTGCCGGAGCGCCCCGTCGACCGTCCGTGCCGTCGTCCACACCTCCTGCCGGTGGCCGTCGAGAGTGAGCCGCACGGGGCGGCCGTAGTGCACGGCGATCTCGTCGCCATGGCCGAGTTCTGCGCCCGGCGCGGGCGTGATCACGTCGTGCTCGCCGATCCGGACGCCCTCCTCGGCGAGCAGTTCACCGACGTCGTCGGCGAAGGTGTGCAGTTCGCGGGGCTCGCCGTCGACGGTCAGCTCGACGGCTTTGTCCTCGGCGACGAAGGCGGTGGTGCCGCCGGCGAGGAAGGCGACGACCAGCGCCCGGGGCAGCAGACGGCGTACCGAGGTGTCCGGGCGCTCGGTGGTCCGTCCCCTGCGCCGGCGCGCGGCACGCCCGCCGGACCGGAGGCTGGCGCCGGGGAGGGACGTGTCCGACGTGCCCTGCCGGGGCACCAGCGGCTCGGCCGTCTCGTAGGCGGGCCGGTAGGTGTCGCCGGCCGGGGCGCCGTACGGGTCGTACGGCGCGTGGGCCGCGTGGGCGGTGCCGTGCGGCAGCGTCGGCGCGCCGTGCACGTCCCAGCCGTCACCCGCGTCCCATCCGTCGCCCAGGTCGCCCACGTCGTAGCCGTCGCCCACGTCGTACCCGTCGGGCGCGTCGTACCCGTCGGGCGCGTCGAGGCCGTCGGGCGCGTCGAGGCCGTCCGGGCCGTCGTACGCGGGCGACGGCCCGTACGCCTCGAAGGTGTCGACGGCGTCGAAGGCATCCATCGCGCCGAAGGTCTCGTACGGCTGGTTGGTCCCGTATGTCTCGTACTGCGAGTTGCTCACGCCGACACGCTCCAGGGGCCGAAGGGGTCCAGAGGGGTCCGGATCGGGCTCCCAGAACCTAGCGGAGCACCCGTCACTCTCCAAAGTGGCGCGGCTACTCAGAGTGGCATGTCGAGGGTCAGTAGCCGAACGCGCGTGCGGTGTTCGCGCCGAGCGCCGTGGCGAGGGCGTCCTCGTCGATGCCGCGCACGGCCGCCATCGCGCGCACCGTGACCGGAACGAGATACGGCGCGTTGGGCCGTCCGCGGTAGGGCGCGGGCGTCAGGAACGGCGCGTCCGTCTCCACCAGGACCAGCTCCAGCGGCGCCACGGCCAGCGCGTCCCGCAGATGCTGGGCGTTCTTGAAGGTGACGTTGCCGGCGAAGGACATGTAGTACCCGGCGCGGGCGCACACCCCGGCCATCTCGGCGTCGCCGGAGTAGCAGTGGAACACCGTCCGCTCGGGCGCGCCCTCCTCCTTCAGGATGCGCAGCACGTCCTCGTGGGCGTCGCGGTCATGGATGACCAGCGCCTTGCCCTGCCGTTTGGCGATCTCGATGTGCGCGCGGAAGGACCGCTCCTGCGCCGCCCTGCCCTCGGGCCCGGTACGGAAGTTGTCCAGGCCCGTCTCGCCGACCGCCTTCACATGGGGCAGCGCCGCCAGCCGGTCGATCTCGGCGAGCGCCTCGTCGAGCCCCGCGTCCCCGCCGGGCTCGCGCGCGACCTGGCGGGACCAGCCGTCGCGGGGGGTCTGGGGGGCTTGCCCCCCGGAAAGAGGTGTGCCGTGCACGATGCGCGGGGCCTCGTTGGGGTGCAGCGCCACGGCCGCGTGCACGTTCGCGTACGCCGCCGCCGTCTCGGCCGCCCACCGCGAGCCGTTCACGTCGCAGCCGACCTGCACGACCGTCGTGACACCGACCGACGCGGCCTTCGCGAGGCCCTCCTCCACGGTGCCGGACTGCATGTCGAGGTGCGTGTGCGAGTCGGCGACCGGCACGGCCAGGGGCGCCGGGAGGGGCGGTGCGGCGTTCTTGTCGGAGGCGGCGTTCTTGTCGGAGGTGGGCATGCCCCGATCGTACGAGAGGGGCACGCCCGCGACTCGGTCAGCCCGCCTTGCGCTGGAAGACGTGCAGCAGGTCGGACAGGTGCCGGTGACGCGGCTCCCCGGGCTCCCCTCGCTCCCCGCCCTGCCGCGGCACGGCGACCGGTCCCGCCACCCCGCCCGCCGGCCGCCCACGGCCCGCCTCCCGCGCGGACGACACCTGGCCCGCCCGCATGATCCGCACCAGATGTCCGTCGCAGTTGTGGCAGCCCGGCCTGCTCAGCGGCGACGGCACGACCCGCCCGTCCGCCACGTACAGCACGAACTCACGGCCCTCGCCGTCGACGTGGTGCTCTATCTCGTACGACTGCTCCCACCCGTGCCCGCATCGCATGCAGGCGAAGGAATAGGACTCGTCGACCACGGCGGTCGCCCCGTTGCGAAGGCCGATGTGCCCTGCGATCTCGGTCATGCCGGCTCCTGTCGTCCGCTGGAGGAGCGCCTTGCGCTCCGTCACCCCAGTGGACTCCCGAAGAAGACCGGAAGCACGCGATCTGTCCAGTATTGGGAGGGACTTGGCGGTGTCTTGCCGAAGACCCCGTCACCCTTTACCGGCGGTTGGCACGAGTACGAGACTCAGGGCGCGCGCTTCGCCGCGACCACGGCGTCGAAGACCACCCGCTTCGGCACCCCCGCCTCCACGGCCACCGCGGCGATGGCCTCCTTGCGCCGCTCGCCGGCCTCCTCGCGGACCCGCACCCGCCGCACCAGTTCCTCGGGCCCGACGTCCTCGGGCCCCGTGTCGGCGGCGCCCTCGACCACCACGGTGATCTCTCCGCGCACCCCCTCGGCGGCCCACGCGGCGAGTTCCTCCAGCGTCCCGCGCCGCACCTCCTCGTAGGTCTTGGTCAGTTCCCGGCAGACGGCCGCCCGCCGCTGCGGCCCGAACGCCTCCGCCATCGCCGCCAGCGTGTCGTCCAGGCGGTGCGGTGCCTCGAAATAGACCAGCGTGCGCCGCTCCTGCGCGACCTCCCTCAGCCGCGACAGCCGCTCCCCCGCCTTGCGCGGCAGGAACCCCTCGAAGCAGAACCGGTCCACCGGCAGCCCGGACAGCGCCAGGGCGGTGAGCACGGCGGACGGCCCCGGCACGGCGGTGACCCGGACGTCCCGCTCCACCGCCGCGGCCACCAGCCGGTAGCCGGGGTCCGAGACCGAGGGCATCCCGGCGTCCGTGACGAGCAGCACCCGTGCCCCGCCCGCCAGCTCCTCGACCAGCTCCGGGGTGCGCGCCGCCTCGTTGCCCTCGAAGTACGACACGACCCGGCCCTTGGGCGTCACGCCCAGCGCCTGGGTCAGCCGGCGCAGCCGCCGGGTGTCCTCGGCGGCGACGACGTCGGCCCGCTCCAGTTCCTGGGAGAGTCTCGGCGGCGCGTCCGCGATGTCGCCGATGGGGGTGCCTGCCAAAACAAGGGTTCCTGTCACGTTTCCATCCTCGCAGGGGCGGTCCACGGGACTCCCACAGACAGGTTCCCTACGATGGCGCGGTGACCAGTACCGCGTCCTCCACGGACATCCGGCAGGACCAGGCCTCCCACGAGCAGCGGCCCTCGTGGCAGCAGCGGCTGCGCCGCTTCGGGTACATGCCCGCCGGCCCCCGCAGCGACGTCCGGGACCGCCTCGTGCCGCCGTACGCCGAGCCGAGCCCGCGGATGTGGGCGGCGCTCGGCATCCGGTATCCGCCGGCCACGCGGATCGCCCGCTGGTCGGGCTGGGGCGGGCCGCTGCTGGTGACGCTGTTCGCGGGTGTGCTGCGGTTCTGGAACCTGGGCAGCCCGAAGGCGGTGATATTCGACGAGACGTACTACGCCAAGGACGCCTGGGCGCTCGTCCACCGCGGCTTCGAGGTCAACTGGGACAAGAACGTCAACGACCTCATCCTGTCCCAGAACGGCGACGTGCCCATCCCGACGGACGCGGCGTACGTCGTGCATCCGCCGGTCGGCAAGTACGTGATCGGGCTCGGCGAGCTGATGTTCGGCTTCGACCCGTTCGGCTGGCGGTTCATGACCGCGCTGCTGGGCACGCTCTCCGTCCTGCTGCTGTGCCGCATCGGCCGCCGGCTGTTCCGCTCCACCTTCCTCGGCTGCCTCGCGGGCGCGCTGGTGGCGGTGGACGGGCTGCACTTCGTCATGAGCCGCACCGCGCTGCTGGACGGCGTGCTGATGTTCTTCGTGCTGGCGGCCTTCGGCGCCCTGCTCGTCGACCGGGACCGGGCACGGGCGAAACTGGCCGCCGCGCTGCCCGCCGATCCCGACGGCCGGGTCCGGCCGGACGCGTGGACGGCGGAGGACACCCGCATCGGATGGCGGCCGTGGCGGATCGTCGCGGGCCTGATGCTGGGCCTGGCCATCGGCACCAAGTGGAACGCCCTGTACATCCTGGCGGCGTTCTGTGTGATGGCGGTGCTGTGGGACGTCGGCGCGCGCAAGGTCGCGGGCGCCCGGCACCCGTACACGGCGGTCGTCAAGCGCGACCTCGGCTGGGCGTTCCTGTCGACGGTCCCGGTCGCGATCGTCACCTACGTCGCGTCCTGGACGGGCTGGATCCTCTCCTCCTCCGACGGCTCGGGCGGCTACTACCGCAACTGGGCGGCGACCGACGGCAAGGACAGCGCCTGGTCGTGGCTGTTCCCGGACTGGTGGCGCAGCCTGTGGCACTACGAGAGCCAGGTGTACGAGTTCCACGTCGGCCTGTCCTCGCCGCACACCTACCAGTCCCACCCGTGGAGCTGGATCGTCACCGGCCGCCCGGTCTCCTACTTCTACGAGTCCCCCGCCGCCGGCGTGGACGGCTGCCCGGTGGACGCGGGCGACAAGTGCGCGCGCGAGGTGCTGGCGCTGGGCACGCCGATGCTGTGGTGGGTGGGCTGCTTCGCGCTGCTGTACGTGCTGTGGCGCTGGTTCTTCCGCCGCGACTGGCGCGCGGGCGCCATCGCCTGCGCGATCGTCGCCGGCTATCTGCCCTGGTTCCTGTACCCGGAGCGGACGATCTTCTTCTTCTACTCCGTGGTCTTCGTGCCGTTCCTCTGCCTGGCGGTCGCCATGCTGATCGGCGCCCTGGTCGGACCGCCCGGCTCCACCGACACCCGCCGCGTGACGGGCGCCACGGGGGCAGGAGTCCTGGTCCTGCTGATCGCCTGGAACTTCATCTACTTCTGGCCCATCTACACGGGCCAGTCCATCCCGATGGACGACTGGCGCTCCCGGATGTGGCTGGACACCTGGGTCTAGCAGGGGAAACGCACCGAGGGGGCACGGCCGACGGCCGTGCCCCCTCGGTTTCTCCATCGCCCGACGCCCATGGACCAAGGCCTGCCGGAGGTCAGGACCGCTTGAGAGAATGGCGCGGACCATCACACGAAACGGGGTCCAGCATGCTCGTGCTCGCCATACTGTCGGTCGTCCTCCTGCTCCTCATCGGCGGCTGCGTCTGCGTCTTCTGGGCGGCCCGGGGAGACGCCCCGCGCTGGGCACGCGGTGTCGCCAGGGCGACGCTGCTCGGCAGCGAACTGGCCGGCAGCGCGAGCCGGAACTCCCGCTCGCGGCGCGGCGGTGGCGACGACTAGCGCCCCGGCGGGGCGTCAGCGGACGTCGACGTAGTCCGCCGCGGCGGTGGCGACGCCGGTCGTGGAGTTGCCGCCGTAGAGCCAGCGGTAGGAGCCGTCGGCCGAGGCGGTGACCGTGGTCTTCAGGCCGCCGGTGCTGCTGGTGGTGACCGTCTTGACCGTCCTGAAGGCGGCGCTGCCCTTGGGGCGGAACTGGAGGCTGACCGGACGGCCGCCGTAGCCGTCGTACTTCTTCGTGGTCCAGTTCGCCCGGGTCAGCTTGCCCGTGACCGTGATCGGCTTGCCCTTGGTGACGGGCTCCGGCGCGGCGTTGACGGTGACCTTGGCCCAGCGCTTGAGCCGGACGGTCTTGGAGCGCGTCTCCAGTTCCCCGGTCTTGAGGTCGCCGTCGGCCTTCCACAGCCGCAGCGAGACGCCGACCTTCCAGGTCGTGGCGTCGCTGTTGGAGTCGACGTGCTCCTGGGTCCGGTGCGGGTCGATGTAGAGGCCGCCCTCGCAGCGGGCGTGCCTGGCGTCGATCTCGTAGCAGGTGTAGCCGCCCGGCCCGATGTAGTTCTCTCCGGTGTCGGCCGCCGTCTTGATGCTGCCGCGGTACAGGAAGGGGTTCGCGCTGTACCGGAAGGGATCGGCGGTGCTGTACCCGGGAGGCAGAGCGATGTTGAAGCTCATGGACGGCTCGACCTCCTTCGCCGTGCCGACGACGATCGACTTGCCGTCGTTGATGACGATGTCCGACACGGTGATGCCCGTGTCCGCTGCCTGAGCCGCCGGCGCGTTCAGCACCGAGAGCCCCAGCGCCCCCACGAGCGTGGCGACCGCCACGGCCCGTCTGTCTGTCTTCATGCACACCTCTTCGGATGAACAGCCTTGCAAAGGGCGGCAGCTTAACCGAGCGCCGATATCGACGGACGGTCTAACGATCTGGGAACTCCCGCCACGCTCGTCACAGCGCGCGCCTAGAGTGCGGAGGTCTGTCCACGGGGAGGGAGCGCGTCATGCGCAAGGGGGTCAAGGCCGTCGTCGTCGGCGGTGTGTTCACGGCGATGGTCGCGGGAGCCGGGTACGGCGCCTACAACTTCGTCTCCGCGTTGAACGGCGAGGGGGGCACGGCGTCCGCCGGGCAGGACAAGCCTTTGCCAAGTGGGCCGCCGAGCGACGCGGAGGTCCGGGAAGCGAGCCGCGCGTTCTTCGCGGCCTGGGAGCGGGGGGAGGGCGCGAAGGCCGCGTCCCTCACCGACTTCGCGCAGGAGGCGGAGCCCGTCCTGACGTCCTTCGGGCAGGCGGCGCACCTCACCGACGTGAAGATCACGCCGGGTGCGACGCGGGGGCGGACGGTGCCGTTCTCGGTCGAGGCGACGGTGTCGTTCCGCGGGAAGACGAAGCCGCTGGCGTACCGGAGCTCGCTCACCGTGGTGCGCGGGCAGACCACCGGGCGGGCGCTGGTCGACTGGGAGCCGTCCGTCGTGCACCCGAGCCTGAAGGACGGTGACATCCTTGTCACCGGGGAGTCCGCGGCCCCGGAGGTCGAGGCGGTGGACCGCGACGGCACCGTGCTGTCGAGGAAGAAGTACCCGTCCCTCGGGCCGATCCTGGACGAACTGCGCGCCCGCTACGGCGAGCGGGCCGGCGGCACCCCCGGCGTCGAGCTCGCCGTCCGGCACACCGCCACCGAGGCCGCCGACACCACGCTGCTCACCCTCGCCGAGGGTGAGCCCGGCAGGCTGCCCACGACGCTGAGCGCGACCGCTCAGGCCGCCGCCGAGAAGGCGGTCGGCCAGTACGACGAGTCCTCGGTCGTCGCCGTCAAGCCGAGCACCGGCGAGATCCTGGCGGTCGCCAACAACCGTGCGGACGCCTTCAACGCGGCGTTCCTGGGGCAGGTGGCGCCGGGCTCCACGATGAAGATCGTCAGCGCGGCGACGTTCATCGACAAAGGTCTCACCAGCATGAACGGCCCCGCGCCCTGTCCGCCGAACGCGGTCTCGGAGAGCCAGACCTTCCACAACCTGGAGGGCATGGCCCCGAACGAGGGCGCCACGCTCTCCGAGAGCTTCGCGCGCTCCTGCAACACCGCCTTCATCAAGTTCGCCGACTCGGTGAAGGTGGACTCGCTGACCCGGGAGGCACAGGACCGGTTCGGGATCGGGCGCGACGACTGGAAGGTCGGGGTGCCCTCCTTCGACGGCTCGGTGCCCGCCTCCGGCGGCCCGGACACCGCCGCCAACCTGATCGGCCAGGGCCAGGTGCAGATGAGCCCGCTGAACATGGCCTCGATCACGGCGACCGCGACGACGGGTGCCTTCCGGCAGCCGGTGATCGTGCCGCAGAGCCTGGACGGACGGGAACTGGCCACGGCGCGGGGCCTGTCCGGGGGCACCGTCGCACAGCTGCGCGCCATGATGAACCGCACCGCCGCCAGCGGCACCGCCGCCTCCGTGATGTCGGGGCTGGGCGGCGACATCGGCGCGAAGACCGGTTCGGCCGAGGTCGACGGCAACGCCAATGCGGACAGCTGGTTCACTGGCTACCGCGACGACGTCGCCGCGGCGGCCATGGCCCAGCAGGGCGGGCGGGGCGGCGAGGCGGCGGGTCCGATCGTGGCGGCCGTGCTGCGCGCGGGTGGCTGACGTCACCCGCACAGACGGGGACTCTAGGGTGGTGCCGTCGTTGGGGACTGTGACGACCACGCGGCCGGTACGGCCGTAAGGGCCGGGCCGCTCGCGAGGGGCGGGGTCCGGGGATTGCGCGGAGGATCGGGAAGCAGTGGGCAAGAGAAGGCGCGTCGCCGAGCGACGGAAGACGAGTCCCGCTGTCATCGGCGGTGTGATCGCCGTGGCCGTGGTCGGCGCCGGTGTCGGTGCCTACGCGCTGTTCGGCGGCTCGGACGGGGACGGCGCGTCCGCGACGGCCGCCGGGCGGGAGAGGTCGGTGAAGACGGGCCCGCTGTCGGCGAAGGAGGTCGGCACCACGGCCCAGGCGTTCCTCACGGCCTGGCAGCAGGGCGAGGTGGCCGGCGCGGCGGAGGCCACGGACGACGCCTCGGCGGCGAAGGCGCTGCTGGCCACGTACGCCAAGGACGCCCGCGTCAAGGACCTCACGCTCACCCCGGGCGCGCGCACCGGCGACAGCGTGCCGTTCACGGTGAAGGGCACGGTCTCCTACCAGGGCGTCAGCAAGCCGCTGTCCTACCGGAGTTCGCTGACCGTGGTGCGCCGGGCCGCGGACGGCGAGCCGCTGGTGGGCTGGGAGCCGTCGGTGCTCCACCCCGATCTGCGCGAGGGCGACCGGCTGGTGACCGGCGAGGCGGGTACGCCGCCGGTCACCGCGCTGGACCGGGACGGCGACGAGCTGTCCACGGAGAAGTACGCGTCGCTCGGTCCGGTCCTGGACGGGCTGCGCGAGAAGTACGGCAAGACGGCGGGCGGCAAGGCCGGCGTCGAACTCCGGGTGGTCCGCGGCAAGGCCTCCGAGAAGGCGAAGCTGTCCGACAAGACGGTCCTGGAGCTGAGCGAGGGCACGCCGGGAGAGGTGCGGACGACGCTCAGCGCGTCCCTGCAGAAGGCGGCGGAGCAGCAGGTCGGGTCCCGCTCCCGCGCCTCGGTGGTCGTCCTGCGGCCCTCGACGGGCGAGATCCTCGCGGTGGCGAACTCCAACACCAACTTCAACACCGCCTTCCAGGGCTCGCTCGCGCCCGGTTCCACGATGAAGGTCATCACCGCCTCGATGCTCCTGGAGAAGGGGCTGGCCTCGCCGGACAAGACGCATCCGTGCCCCAAGTACTTCAGCTACGGCGGCTGGAAGTTCCAGAACGACGACAAGTTCGAGATCAAGGGCGGCACGTTCAAGGCGAGTTTCGCCCGGTCCTGCAACACGGCCTTCATCAGTCAGGCGCCGAAGCTGAAGGACGACGACCTGACCAAGCAGGCGCAGCAGGTGTTCGGCCTGTCGCGGAACGACTGGGCGATCGGTGTGCCCACCTTCGACGGTGCCGTGCCGGTGCAGTCGGCCGCGCCGATGGCGGCGTCACTGATCGGCCAGGGCGGGGTGCGGATGAACCCGCTGAACATGGCGTCGGTGTCGGCGACGGTCAAGGCGGGCGTCTTCCACCAGCCATATCTGGTCGCGCCGTCCGTGGACGACCGCACCCTGGCGAAGGCCTCGCGCACGATGTCCGGGGACACGCTGGCGAAGCTGCGCGGGCTGATGGCCTACACGGCGGCGTACGGCACGGCGGCGGAGGCGATGGCGGGGGTCACCGGTGACGTGGGCGCCAAGACCGGGTCCGCCGAGGTCGACGGGCAGAAGAAGCCCAACGGCTGGTTCACCGCGTACCGGGGCGATCTCGCCGCGGCCGGTGTCGTCCAGGCGGCCGGGCACGGCGGCGAGACGGCGGGGCCGATCGTGGCGGCGCTGCTGAAGCAGGGCTGACCGGGAGGCGCGGCGGTCCCGTCACCCTCCGACGGGGGTGGGGGCCGCCATATAGGTGCGCCGCAGGAAGCGGATCAGCGCCTTGGTGTCGAACTGGACGACCGCCGTCCCCTGGGGGGAGTGGAACTCGACGACGGCCTGCACCCGCCCGCAGGGCCACACCCGGACCTCACCGGTGCCGGCCGGGGCGCGCAGACCTCGTTCGAGGAGTTCACGGGCGAAGGTCCACTCGTTCGGGCCCGGCAGACCTATTCGTACGGCACGGGGGTCGCGGTCGGGGTCGTAGCGCAGAACGACCGGGATCGCCCCTCGTTCGTCCAGCGGCTGGACGTCCGTGTCCGTGACCATATGGGCACGTGCGTACTGCTCGACCACGGACATCGGAGGGCCCCTTCACCGTGCGTCACGAGAGCGGAAAGTATCGATCCGCCACCCCTCCAATGTCCCATATTTACTGGATTACGCCTGGCGGAACGACTTATCTCAGCTTCACAACGGGCAACGACTCGCTCTTGCAAGTGGTTCGCATCAAGCCACATCATCGAGTTGTGCATGTACCTGACGGATTCATCAACGCGCCCGTGTCCGCCGTGGCCGGAGTCGTCGCCGCCGGCGCCGTCGCCGTGAGTCTGCGCGGCGCCCGCCGCGAGCTCGGGGACGAGCGGGCCGCGCCCCTCGCCGGTCTGGTGGCCGCCTTCATCTTCGCGGTGCAGATGCTGAACTTCCCGGTCGCGGCCGGGACGAGCGGCCATCTGCTGGGCGGCGCCCTCGCCGCGATACTCGTCGGCCCCTGTACAGGTGCCCTGTGCATAGCCGTCGTCCTGCTCATGCAGGGCATCCTCTTCGCCGACGGCGGTCTGACCGCGCTCGGCGTGAACATCACCGACATGTCGGTGGTCGGCGTCGGCGTCGCCTACCTCCTCTTCCGCGGTCTGGTGAAGCTGCTGCCGCGCACCCGGCGGTCGGTCACCGCCGCCTCGTTCGTCGCCGCCCTGCTGTCGGTGCCCGCCGCCGCCCTCGCCTTCACGGCGTTCTACGCGCTCGGCGGGACCACCGACGTCCCGATCGGCAAGGTCACCACGGCGATGGTCGGCGTGCACGTGCTCATCGGGATCGGCGAGGCCGCGATCACGGCGCTGACCGTCAGCGCCGTGATCGCCGTGCGGCCCGACCTCGTGTACGGCGCGCGGGACCTGCGCCGGCCTCTGAAGCTGCGCGTGGGCGGCGAACTCGTCGACGCCCCGGCCGCCGCGGCGCCCGTCCTCGTGCCCCGGACCTCCCACCGCACGCTGCTGCTCAGCGGTCTCGCCGCCTCCCTGGTGCTCGCCGGGATCGTCAGCTTCTACGCCTCCGCGAGCCCGGACGGGCTGGAGAGGGTCGCCGAGGACAAGGGCTTCCTCGCGTCCGCCGAGGAACACCACTACGCGGAGTCCCCGCTCGCCGACTACGGCGTCAGCGGCATCGGCGACGCCCGGCTCTCCGGCGGGCTCGCCGGCGTGATCGGCGTCGGCGCGACCGTCGTCGCGGGCAGCGCGGTCTTCTGGGCGGTGCGCCGGCGCCGTACGGACGGGGCCGGCGACGTCTCTCCCACCGGAACGAGCGTCTGACATGGGTGCGGGGCACGCCCACAAGCTCTACCGGCGGGCCTCGTCACCCGTACACGCCCTGCCCCCGCACACCAAGCTCGCCGCGGCGTTCGCCTTCGTGGTGGTCGTGGTGTCCACCCCGCGCGAGGCGATGTGGGCCTTCGGGGCGTACGCCGTGCTGCTGGCGGGGGTGGCCGGGATCGCGCGCGTGCCCCCGCTCTTCCTGGCGAAGCGGCTGCTGATCGAGGTGCCGTTCGTCGCGTTCGCCGTGCTGCTGCCGTTCGTGGCCGAGGGCGAGCGGGTCGAGGTGCTGGGCATGTCGCTGAGCGTCGGCGGACTGTGGGGCGCCTGGAACGTGCTCGCCAAGGGCACCCTGGGGGTCGCCGCGTCCGTCCTGCTGGCCGCCACCACCGAACTGCGGGAGCTGCTGCTCGGCCTGGAACGGCTGAAGCTGCCGCCGCTGCTGGTGCAGATCGCGTCGTTCATGATCCGCTACGGCGACGTGGTCGCCGACGAGATGCGCCGGATGCGGATCGCCCGGGAGTCGCGCGGTTTCACGGCACGCGGTGTGCGGCACTGGGGGGTGCTCGCCAGGTCGGCGGGCGCGCTGTTCATCCGGTCCTACGAGCGCGGCGAGCGCGTCCATCTGGCCATGCTCAGCCGGGGCTACACCGGCGTCATGCCGGTGATCGACGAGGTGACCGCATCCCGGGCGCAGTGGTCGTACGCCCTCGCCCTGCCGTGTGCCGCCCTGTTCGTCTGTCTGCTGGGATGGGTGTTGTCGTGACCGAAGCTTCCCTGGAGGTCTCCGGCCTCGCCTTCGCCTACCCCGACGGGCATCAGGCGCTCTTCGGCGTGGACTTCCGCGTCGGCCGCGGCGAGCGGGTCGCGCTGCTCGGGCCGAACGGCGCCGGCAAGACCACGCTGGTGCTGCACCTCAACGGCATCCTCGGCGGGGGCACGGGTTCGGTGCGGGTCGCCGGGCTGCCCGTGGACCGCGCGCACATGGCCGACATCCGGCGCAGGGTCGGGATCGTCTTCCAGGACCCCGACGACCAGCTCTTCATGCCGACCGTCCGGGAGGACGTGGCCTTCGGTCCGGCCGCGGCCGGACTCAGGGGCGCGGAGCTGCGGGCCAGGGTGGACCGGGCGCTGGAGCAGGTCGGGATGGCCGGGTTCCAGGACCGGCCGCCGCACCATCTGTCGTTCGGGCAGCGGCGCCGGGTGGCGGTGGCAACCGTGCTCGCGACGGAGCCGGAGATCCTGGTGCTGGACGAGCCCTCGTCCAACCTCGACCCCGCCTCGCGGCGCGAGCTCGCGGACATCCTGCGCGCGCTGGACGTGACCGTGCTGATGGTCACCCACGACCTGCCGTACGCCCTGGAGCTCTGCCCGCGTGCGCTGATCCTCAGCGAGGGCGTGATCGCGGCGGACGGGCCGACCCGTGAACTGCTCTGCGACGACACCCTGATGCGCGCCCACCGCCTGGAGCTGCCCTTCGGCTTCGACCCGCGCTCCGTGCCGACGGGAGCGTGAGGCGGGGCGGCGAAGGGGGACGGGGCGGTGCCACACCGCCTCGCCACCCCCCGCTGACCAGGGCGGGAACCCGGCCAGTACCTTGTGCTCGAAGTAGTTGCCAGGTTCACGTTCTTTGTTCTGGGGAAGGCCACCCTTGTCCGACGGCACCGCCACCGACACCCGCCCGCGGAAGATCACCTACGTCGCCGAGGCCACCTCGCACGGCGGCCGGGAGGGCTATGTCACCAGCCAGGACGGGCAGATCGAGCTGAAGGTGGCGATGCCGCCGGAGCTGGGCGGCGACGGCGACGGAACCAACCCGGAGCAGTTGTTCGCGGCCGGCTACAGCACCTGCTTCCACAACGCCCTGATCCTGGTCGGCAACCGGTCGGGCTACGACCTCGCCGGTTCCACCGTCGCCGCCAAGGTCGGCATCGGCCCCAACGCCCGGCGCGGCTACGGCCTCGCCGTCGCCCTGAGCGTCTCGCTGCCGGTCCTGGACGCGGAGATCGCGGCGAAGCTGGTGGAAGAGGCCCACGAGGTGTGCCCGTACTCCAACGCGACGCGCGGCAACATCGACGTCACGGTCCTGCTGGGCTGAGACGCACCGGCGCGGGCCCGACGGAATCGCGGGCCGCCCGGCGGCGTTGCAACGGGTGTTCGGAGAGCGGAGTGGACGGAGTACGGACGTGGACGTGAACGGCACAGTGGCCGAGGGCTTCGAGCCGGTCAGGGACGCGTTCGCGCGGAACTTCGAGACGCTCGGCGACCGGGGCGCCGCGGTGACCGTCTACCGCGACGGGCACAAGGTCGTCGACCTGTGGGGCGGCACCAAGGACGTCGACGGCACGGCTCCGTGGGAGCACGGCACCGCGCAGATCGTGCGCTCGGCGACGAAGGGCGTCGCCGCCGCCGTCCCGCTGCTGCTGCGGCAGCGGGGCGAGCTGGACCTGGACGCGCCGGTCGGTGAGGTGTGGCCGGAGTACAAGGCGGCGGGCAAGGAGCGGACCCTCCTGCGGCATCTGCTCTCGCACCGGGCCGGGGTGCCCGTCCTGGACCGGCCGCTGACCCCGGCCGAGGCCGCGGACCCCGATCTCGGCGCGGCGGCGGTGGCCGCGCAGGCGCCGGTGTGGGCGCCTGGCAGCGCGCACGGGTATCACGCGCAGACGTACAGCTGGCTGGTCGGTGAGGTGGTACGGCGGGTCACCGGGCGCTCGGCCGGCGAGTGGATCGCCGACGAGATCGCCGCGCCGCTGGGCGCCGACCTGTGGCTCGGACTGCCGGAGCGGGAGGCGGCCCGCGTGGGCCGGGTCGGCAACGTCGAGAGCCCGGAAGCGGCGAAAGGGCTCAGGACCCGGCCCAAGCAGGCGGTGTCCGACGCCTACGCCGACCCGGAGTCGGTCACCCGCAGGGCCTTCGGGGCGATATCGCCGCTGCCGGACGAGAACGACCCCGGCTACCGGGCCGCCGTCCTGCCCGCGTCCAACGGCATCGCGACGGCGGACGGGCTGGCGCGTTTCTACGCCGCGCTGATCGGTGAGGTGGACGGCGGAGTGAGGCTGTTCACGCCGGAGACGACGGAGCTGGCGCGCGGGGAGCAGGCGGCGGGGCCCGACCGGGTGCTCGTCATCGGGACCCGCTTCGGCCTCGGCTACATGCTGCACGGCAGCGCGGCACCGCTGCTGTCCGGCACCTCTTTCGGCCACCCCGGCCGCGGCGGCTCCCTCGGCTTCGCGGACCCCGGATCGGGCATCGCGTTCGGCTATGTCACCAACGGCTTCCGCAAGAGCGTGACGGCCGACCCGCGCGCCCAGGCGCTGGTGCGGGCGCTGCGGGGCGTGCTGGGCGGCTGAGCCCCGCGCCGGCCGGGAGCGGCCGCGGCCTCACCGGCCGGAAGCGGCTACGACACGTCGGCCAGGACGCGGCGGTACCAGGGGGCGCACTCCTCGAACGCGACGGCGAAGGGGGCTCCCGGCGTGGTGGCCAGCCGGGACCACAGGGCGGTGGTGTCGTACCAGCGGTCGGCCGCGACCAGGGTCAGGGGGCGCCTGGCGCCGGGGCCGTGGGCGTCGAGCCGGGCCAGCGCCTCGTCGAGGGTGATCTCACCGCCCGGCAGGGGCAGGTCCAGGGCACCGCAGACCGTCGTGAGCAGGTCCCGCAGGGTCACCGGCTCGGGGTGCGCGGCGTGCAGGACACCGGCGACGGGCGCCCCGGGCGCCAGGGCCAGCTCCGCCAGGGCGCGGGCGAGGACGGGCGCCGAGATCAGGGAGAGGCGGGAGCCGGCGCCGTCCACCCAGTGCGGCAGGAGGCGCAGCAGCCGGACGAGGCCGGGTACGACCCAGGTGTCGCCCTCGCCGTAGACGAGGAACGGGCGGACGACGGTGCCGCCGGCGGCCAGGACCAGCCGTTCGCCGGCGAGGCGGGTCTCGCTGGTCACGGAGACCGGTGCCTCGGCGATACGGCCCTCGCGCTCCCCGCGATGCGGTCCGTCGCCGTAGACGGCGGCGGTGCCGAGCTGCACGATCCGGCGTACGCCGGCCCTTTCCGCCTCGGCGAGCAGGACGCGGGTGCCCTCCTCGTTGACGGTCCGGCACTCCGACGGGGTGCCGCCGATACGGGCCGCGAGGTGCAGGACGGTGGTGACGCCGTCGCAGACGCCCTGCAGCGAGGCCGGGTCGGCGAGGTCGCCGTGCACGCTCTCCAGGCCGGCGGCGTCGGGACCGGGGCGGCGATGGGTGAGGAGCCGCAGGGCGGGGCCGTGCGGGGCGCTCGCGGCGGCCCTCAGCAGGGGGACGACGTGCGAGCCGATGAAACCGGTGCCGCCGGTCACCAGGATGCGTTCGGTGCTCAAGTGCGGCCTTCCGCCGAGAGGTCGGTGAGCGGTGCCCGTGCCGTGCCGTCGCGCCGCTCTCCCCGCGCCGGTCCCGTCGCGTCACCTTTCCACACCGGTCTCCCCGTGGACGACCCCGCGGTCAGGGGGACCGGGAGGGCGCGGGTGCCGCCGCCCGTCGGTGGCGGCACGCCCGCGTGCCCGAGCCCCTACACGGACGCGGTGGCGGCCTCCCGGCGTTCCGCGGGGGAGAGCAGTTCGTCGAGGGTGGCGGCGAGTTCGCTGACCGACTGCTCGCGCAGGAGGTGGTGGGTGGGCACCGGGACGCGCAGCGCGTTCTCCAGCTTGCGCTGGAAGGCCAGGGCGGTCAGGGAGTCGATGCCCTGGGCGTAGAGCGGGCGGTCGCGGTGGACGCGGTGGGCGGGCGGGACGTCGAGGTACGTCTCCAGGGTGCGCGAGACGAACGCCTCGAGGGCCCGCAACCGGTCCTCGCCGGTGGCGGTGCGCAGCGCGCCGAGGTCCAGGAGGGCGGCCGGAGTCCGTGACACGGTGTCGTCCTTTCGTGAGGTGGGGGCGGTGCGCGGGCGGGGCTGGGAGCTGCGCAGGGCCGCGGGCGGCGGACCCGGGCGCGGTCCCGCCCCGTCGGACCACACCAGGTGGAACCGCCAGCGGCTGATCCGCCAGCCCCGCGGGGTGCGCACGGCCTCGGCCTCGCTGTAGCCGCCGATGTCGAAGCGCCCGCCGGGGTCGGGGCCGTCGTCGTGGTGGATGTGGGAGGCGAGGATGTGGACCCGGACACGGGCCGTGTCACCGTCCAGCGTGATGCCGTGGTTCGCGGCCAGATGGTGGGTGCGGGCGAAGCGCGACTTGCGGTCGAAGTGGAAGGCGGCGGCGGTGTCGAGGCCGCGCACCGTGCCGACCGGGAAGTCCAGCCGGCAGTCGTCCGTGAAGACCGTGCGGGGCCAGCTCTCGTCGTAGCCGTCGGCGTCCTGGACGTCGAGCAGGGTGACATAGCGGTCGACGAGCTCGGTGATCTCGGCCCGGTCGGCCAGGTCGCGCAACCGCTCCCGCAGGGCGCCGAGTTCGGCCCGCGGGAGCGTGACGGTATCGGTCCGTTCGTGGTGCGGGAAGGTCATGGGGAACAAGCTCCGTTTCGGCAGCGCCCCCCGCTGAGGGGGGCGATCGACGGGACCTTCGGCGCGGCGCCTACGCCACCCGGCTGCCCGCCGCCCGCCAGCCGCGGGGGTCGCGGTGCACCGGGAGGCGTTCCGGGCGGCGCCAGGCCGCCGTGGGGCGGCGGGCCCGGTCCTGCGGGCCGGGGCCGGCGGCCGCGCGGGCGGCGGCACGGGAGAGCAGCACGCTGGTCAGGGCCGCGAGTTCGGCCGGTGTCGCCGTGCCCTTGACGATCTTGACGACCGGCGCGTCCGCCGTGCTCACTGCGGCGGGTTGCCGTGCTTGCGGCACGGCAGGTCGGCCTGTTTGCTGCGCAGCATCGACAGGGCGCGGACAAGGGTCCCTCGGGTGTCCCGGGGGTCGATCACGTCGTCGATCAGACCGCGCTCGGCGGCGTAGTAGGGGTGCATCAGCTCCGCCTGGTACTCCTTGATCTTCTGCGCGCGGGTTCCGTCCGGATCGTCCGAACCGGCTATCTCCCGGCGGAAGATGACGTTCGCCGCGCCCTCCGCGCCCATCACGGCGATCTCGTTGGACGGCCAGGCCAGCGCCAGGTCGGTGCCGATGGACCGGGAGTCCATGACGATGTACGCGCCGCCGTACGCCTTGCGCAGCACCAGCGAGACGCGCGGCACGGTGGCGTTGCAGTAGGCGTACAGCAGCTTCGCGCCGCGCCGGATGATGCCGTTGTGCTCCTGGTCGACACCCGGCAGGAAGCCCGGTACGTCGATCAGGGTGACGAGGGGGATGTTGAAGGCGTCGCAGAACTGCACGAACCGCGCCGCCTTCTCGCTGGCGTCGATGTCGAGCACCCCGGCGTAGGAGGCGGGCTGGTTGGCGACGACGCCGACGACCTCGCCGTCCAGCCGGGCCAGCGCGCACACCACGTTGGTCGCCCAGCCGGGGTGGACCTCGAAGTGGTCGCCGTCGTCGACGATCTCCTCGATCACGGAGCGGATGTCGTAGACCCGGCTCGGGTCCTCGGGCACGAGTTCCAGCAGCCGGTCGGTGCGCCGGTCCGCGGGGTCGCCGCTGGGCACCCGGGGCGGCAGGTCGCGGTTGTTGGCCGGCAGCAGGGAGAGCAGGTGGCGCACGTCCTCCATGCACGAACGGACGTCGTCGTAGGCGAAGTGGGCGACGCCGGACGTGGTGGCGTGGACGTCGGCGCCGCCGAGGTCGTTCTGGGTGATCTCCTCGCCGGTCACCGCCTTGACCACGTCGGGTCCGGTGATGAACATCTGGGCGATGTCGCGGACCATGAAGACGAAGTCGGTCAGGGCGGGGCTGTAGGCGGCGCCGCCCGCGCAGGGGCCGAGCATCACGCTGATCTGCGGGATGACGCCGGAGGCGCGGGTGTTGCGCCGGAAGATGCCGCCGTAGCCGGCGAGGGCGCTGACGCCCTCCTGGATCCGGGCGCCGGCGCCGTCGTTGAGCGACACCAGCGGCGCTCCGGCCGCCATGGCCATGTCCATGATCTTGTGGATCTTCTGGGCGTGGGCCTCGCCGAGGGCGCCGCCGAAGATCCGGAAGTCGTGCGCGTAGACGAAGACGGTACGGCCGTGGACCGTGCCCCAGCCGGTGATCACACCGTCGGTGTAGGGACGTTTCTTCTCCAGCCCGAAGCCGCTGGCACGGTGCCGGCGCAACATCTCGACCTCGGCGAACGACCCCTCGTCGAGCAGGAGTTCGATACGTTCGTGCGCGGTGAGCTTGCCCTTGGCGTGCTGCCGCTCGGTCGCCAGGGGATCGCCGTGCCGTGCGGCCTGCTTGATCAGGCCGAGTTCCTCCAGCCGCTCCGCGGCGCTCCACTGACCGCGGTGCTCACGGTCGTGCAGGCTCGGCCGGTCGGCCGCCGGGGCGGACTGCTTCACCGCGGACTTCTGGTCCGCCCTGCGATCAGCCTTCTGATCGGGTTTCTGATCGGGTTTCTGGTCGGTCGTCATCTGGTGCCTCTCACGCTCCCCAGTCAGGTTCGTGCGTGGTCATGCCGTCGGTGTCCAGGTCCACCGTCCCGCCGGCGTACAGCGCGGTGGGCGGCACCCAGCGCACGGTGACCCGGTCCGGGGCCCCGCCGAGCACCGCGACGGCGGCGTTGTGGCGGGGCCCGGACGGCAGGTCCAGCAGCGTCCACCCGGCCGGGCGGCGGCGCCGGTCGGCCCCCAGGTAGTCCTGGCCCGGGTCACGGGACAGGCCGGTGCCGAGCGCCTTGAGATAGGCCTCCTTACGGGTCCACATCCGCCCGAAGAGCGCCCGCCGCTCCTCGGGCGGCAGGCCCGCCAGCTCCCGCTGCTCCCCCGGGTGCAGCGCGGGGGAGCACACCTCGACGGTCTCGTCCCTCGGCAGCCGCTCCACATCGGCGCCGAGCACCGTGGCGGCGACGGCGACGACGGCCACGCCGTGGCTGTGCGCCAGGGAGAAGTGCAGCGGCGGGTCGGGGTGGGCGACGGCGGGCCGTCCGTGCGGTCCGCCGCAGCCGGGACAGGGCTCCCGCACGAACGGCACCGCACGCGCAGCGAGTCCCAGGTAGCCGCCGAGCAGCCGGCGCAGCGCGACATGCGCGGACGCGTACGTGATGCCGTCGGTGGGGCGGACGAAGGAGGCGGTGCGCCGACGTTCCGCCTCGTCCAGCTCGGACAGGTCCAGCAGCTCGGCCGCCGCCTCCAGCCGGGGCCGGCGCACCAGCCACACGTCGAGCTGCCCCGGGGCCGGCAGCCGCGTCCTCGCGGTCCCGGGTCCCTCGCGGACCACCAGCTCCGGGATCACGTCGTGCCCGGCCCGTCGTGCGGGACCGGGTGGACGCCCCGCCCGCCGCGCTTGTGCGGGCTGTCCCCGGGGCCGAGCTGTCCGGACAGGCACGCGATGAGTTCCGCGGCGCTGTTGGCGCGCAGCAGCATGTTGAGGTTGACGTCGAGGTGGAGGGCCGCCTCCATGCGGCGCTGGAGTTCGAGGCCGGTGATGGAGCCGATGCCGAGACTGTTCATCGGGCGGCCCTCGGTGTCGATGGTGTGCGGCGGCACCCGCAGCACCCGGGCGAGTTCGGCCCGTACGTAGTCGTCGATCAGCCGGACCCGCTCGCTCTCGCCGCAGACGGCCAGGTGGGCCGGGTCCGGCGGGTCCACGTCGACGACGGTGTCCTGCGCGAACTCGTAGTCGAGGTCGTCGAATTCGTCGAGGTCGTCGAAGACCCAGGTCTTCGTTGTCTGGTCCATGGGCGTGCCCCGTTGGGAGGAGGTAGATGGAGGAGGCGCGGGGTGGGACGGCCGGGCCCGGAGGGCTCAGCGGCGCCTGAGGCCGGTGAGGGCGACGAGGGTGCCGAGCCCGCCGAGCGCGGCCACGAGGACCAGCGCGGGCCGGCACGCCTCGACGGCCTCGGCCGCGGTGGCGCCCGGGCCCGCCGCGGCGGAGGTGAGCAGCGCGGCGACGGCCGCGACCGCGACGGCCGCGGCCAGTTGTACGGCCGTCTGGTACTGGCCGCTCGCCGCGCCCCGCTCCTCGGGGCCCAGCCCCGAGGTCGCCTGCATGTTCAGCGCGGCGAAGGACAGCACGAAGGCGGCCCCGACCAGCAGCAGCGTCGGCAGCAGCCGGGTGGGGTAGTGCGACGGCCAGGCGGGGCCGAGCTGGAGCAGATACCCGGCGAACGCGCAGACGGCGCCCGCCGCGATCAGCCGGGGCGCGCCGAAGCGGGCAACCAGGCGCGCAGAGGCGAGCGCGGTGAGCGCCGGTGGGGCGGCGGCCGGGACGAGAGCCAGCGCGGCCGTCGACGGCGGCCGGCCGGCGACGGTCTGCATCTGGTGGGTCAGCACGAACAGCAGCCCCAGATAGGAGCCGTTGAGGCAGGCCGCGCCGAGCGCCGAGCGGAGCAGCGCGGCGTCGCGCAGCGGTCTCACCAGGGGTGCGGACGTGGTGCGTTCGACGACCGCGAAGGCCGCGAACAGCAGCACGGCCGCGGTGAGCGACCCGGCGGTCCGGGGCGCGGTCCAGCCGTGCGCGGGCACGGCGCCGATGCCGTGCACCAGGGCGAGGAGCGCCGCCGTGAAGGTGGCGGCGCCGGTGAGGTCGTAGCGGCGGGGGGTGCTTCGCGCCGGGGCCGGCGGCTCCCGCGGGATCAGCTTCAGGCCGAGGACGAACAGGATCAGCACGACCGGGGCCGGGAACGCGAAGGCCAGCCGCCAGCTGATCTCCGTGAGCCGGCCGGACAGCAGCAGTCCCGCGGTGAAGCCGCCCGCGCCGAACAGCGCGTAGACGGACACCGCCCGGTCGCGGGCCTGGCCCTGGGGGAAGGCCGTGGCGATGATGGCGAGGCCGGTGGGGGCGGTCAGCGCCGCGCAGAAGCCCTTGACCAGACGGGTGGCGACGAGCAGCGCCGGTTCCTGGGCGAGCGCGCTGAGGACGGAGGCGGCGGCGAACACGAGCAGCGCCGCCAGATAGACCGGGCGACGGCCCAGCAGGCTCACCACCCGCGCGCCGAACAGCAGCAGTCCGCCGAAGCCGACGGCGAAGCCGGTCATCGCCCAGTGCGCGTCCGTCAGCGGCAGCCCGAGGTCCGAGCCGATCGAGGGCAGTGCCACGACCGCCACGGACACCTCGAGCGCGTCGATCAGCATGTTGCCGGCGAGCACCAGCAGGAGCCCCCACAGCCGGGGGCTCCACCGCCCGTCCCCGGCGGCGACCGCGGGCGCGGGATGCGTCCTGGTCACGGCGTCACCCCAGGAGGGTGCCGCCGCTCGCGTCGACGAAGGAGCCGGTGACCCAGCGGGCGTCGTCGGAGACGAGGAAGGCGACCACGTCGGCGACGTCCTGCGGTTCGCCGACCCGGTTGAAGGTGGACAGGGCCGCCATCGCCTCGACGGCCTCGGGGATGTCGAACAGCGCGTTGCCGTTGCGGGTGATGCCGGGGGCGACACTGTTGACGGTGATGCCGCGCGGGCCGAGGGCCTTCGCGTAATGCAGCGCGAGCTGCTCGACGGCGCCCTTGCTCATGGCGTAGGCGATCTCGTCGGGGTTGGCGAACCGGGTCAGGCCCGAGGAGATGTTCACGATCCGCCCGCCGTCGGGCATGTTGGCCAGGGCCCGCTGGACGAGGAAGAACGGCGCTCTGGCGTTGACGGCGAGGATCCGGTCGAACATCTCCGGCGTGGTGTCCTCGGGCTTGACCCCGCCCATCACACCGGCGTTGTTGACCAGGATGTTCAGCTCGGTGGAGCCGGTGCGCTCCTTGAGCCCGCGCTCCAGGGCGAGGAACAGCTCGTGCACGTCGCCGGGGACGCCGAGTTCGGCGCGTACGGCGAACGCCCGGCCGCCGTCCCGCTCGATCCCGGCGACGACCTCGGCGGCGGCGTCCTCGCCGGTGCCGTAGTGCACGGCGACCAGCGCGCCGTCGCGGGCGAGCCGCTCGGCGGTGGCCCGGCCCATGCCTCGACTGGCGCCCGTGACGAGCGCCGTCCTGCCGGTCAGGTTGCCCATCTTCTCTCTCCTGACGTCGTGTTGTGGGTGGGGGTGAGTGCGGTGCGGTGCGGTGTGCGTGCCGGGCGCGAACCAGCGGGCGAGTGCCGCTTCGAGTCCGTGGGGGGTGTCTCCGGCCCAGGCGAGGTAGCCGTCGGGGCGTACGAGGAGGGCGGCCACGTCGGGCAGGGCGCCGCCGGAGGCGGGGCGGGCGGTCACGGTGTCGACGGCGCCGGACCATGCCCGCGCGGCCTCCGCGAACGGCTCCTCCGCGCCGGTCAGGACGAGCAGCACACCGCGTGCCTCGCGCAGCAGGTCCAGGGTGGAGCACGGCCCGGTGGCGCCCACGAGGTCCGCTTCCGGCAGCCGGGTCCCCGTGAGCGCGGCTCCGTCGCGGGTGCCGTAGCGCACGTCCAGGCCGCTGATCACGCCCGCCAGATGCGCGCGCACCGGCTCGTAGGACGTCAGCTCGCCGATCACCGAGCGCAGCGCCTCCACCTCCGGCCCGCCCAGCAGCAGCCGGGCCTGGGCGCGGATGCCGGACAGGACCCGGCGGCCGACCGCGTGCCGTTCCTCGTGGTAGGTGTCGAGCAGCCCCTCGGGGGCGCGCCCGCGCACGGTCGCCGCCAGTTTCCAGCCGAGGTTGACGGCGTCCTGGAGGCCGAGGTTGAGGGCCTGGCCGCCGATCGGCATCTGCTGGTGGGCGGCGTCACCGGCGAGCAGGACCCGGCCGCGGCGGTAGCGCGCCGCCTGCCGGGAGGCGTCGCCGAAGGAGTTGACCCACAGCGGGGTGCCGTGGGCGATGTCCTCTCCGGTGACCTCCCGCCAGGCGTCGACGAGGTCGGCGAAGCGTGCCTCACCGTCCCGGGGCGGGGTGCCGAAGCGGTGGACCATCACACGGGTCACGCCGTCGCCGCGCCGGGCGGCGATGGCGAGCCCGTTCGGCAGCCGCTGGAACCGCCGGGCCGGTATGTCGATGCCGGCGACGTCGGCGCGGATCAGCTCCCGCTCGGCGTCATCGCCGGGGAAGCCGACGCCCGCGAGCCGGCGTACGGCCGACCGCTCGCCGTCGCAGCCGACGACGTACCGCGCGGTGAGGTCCACCGGCCGCCCGGAGTGCCGGGCCGTCACCGTCACCCGGCCCTCCCGCTCGGTCAGACGGGTGACCTCGTGGCCGCGCAGCACACGGACGCCGAGGCGGGCCGCGCGGGCGCCCAGGAGCTCCTCGGTGCGCACCTGCGGCACCTTCCACTGCCCGGGGTAGGGGCCGGGCAGCGTGAGGTCCATCGGCAGCCCGCCGAAGTGGCCGCGCGGCTCGTGCGGCGGCAGCGGGTCGCCGAGTCCGTCCGGGCCGTCGAGCAGTCCGCGCTGCCTCAGCAGCTCCATGGTCCGCGCGTGCAGCGTGGAGGCCCGTGACTCCGCGGTGGGGGCGTCCAGCCGTTCCAGTACGGTCACCTCGGCGCCGCCGAGCCGCAGTTCCCCGGCGAGCATCAGCCCGACGGGTCCGGCGCCGACCACGACGACGTCCGTCACTGCGGCGCCGGCGCCGGCCACGGTCAGCGCCTCGCTTCGGCGTACGCCTTGGCGTGGCCGAGGGTGGCGCGGCTGTTGGTGCTCAGCGCGGAGCGCACGTAGTCGCGGGCCTCGGGGACGCCCGCACCGGGCCCGAGGATCTTCTCGATGTTCTCCGGCCGCAGCACCACCGTGTGCTGCGAGGAGGCGGTGCTGCCGGCGCCGGAGTCGGTGAACGTCCAGTAGCCGGTGTGCAGGTTCATCAGGGCCGGCAGCGTGGTCTGCTTGTAGGCGATCCTCCGGCCCTCCAGGCACACCCGGTACGACCGGGTGGTGTGGGTGGAGCCGTCCTTGGCGCGGGTGTCCATCTCCAGGGTCTGCAGTCCCGGGGCGTCCTCGGTGAGCCGGACGGTGGCCACGTGCGGCAGCCGCTCGGACCACAGACCGGCCTCGTTGACGAAGTCGTAGACGTCCTTGGCGGAGCCCTCGACCTCGACGGTGTCCTCGAAGGAGAACGTCAGCTCCTCGGAGGCGACGGCGAGTTCGACGTGGGTCTTCAGGGCCGCGAGTTCCGAGCGGGAGTTGCGGTCCACGGCCTCGTCGATCCACTTCAGGCTCGCCGGGTCGTCGTCGACGGCCGTGTAGTCGTGCAGCAGCCGCACACGCGAGACGTCCGCGTCCCGCGGCTCGATGATCCAGGTGCCGCCCATGGTGGCGACCGGCGGGGTGGAGACCTGCTGGCGGAAGGTGATCCGCAGGGCGTCCGGGTCGAGGACACGGCGCGAGGTCCAGTTCTTGGGCTCGCCGTTCGCGGTCGCCCAGATCCGGATCAGTTCCTCGTCGCCGGAGCGCTCCAGATGGTCGACGTAGATGGTCGGGGGGAAGATCCGCGGCCAGTTCGCCACGTCGGCGATCAGCCGGTAGACGTCGGCGGCCGGGGCCGCGATCGTGATCTCGTGCTCGACTTCCCGCAGCTCGGATGCGGACATGCGTGAACTCCTCGGAGAAGGGGGGCGGGTGGCGGGCCGGTCAGAAGTTGCCGAGGCCGCCGCAGACGTTGAGGGCCTGCGCCGTGACGGAGGCGGCGGTGTCGGACGCGAGGTAGCCGACCAGCCCGGCGACCTCTTCGGGGGTGGAGTAGCGGCCGAGCGGGATCTTCGCCGTGAACTTCTCCATGATCGCGTCCTCGGTGGTGTCGTACGCCGCCGCGTAACCGGCGCGCACCCGCTGCGCCATGGGCGTCTCGACATAGCCGGGGCAGACCGCGTTGACGGTGATGCCGGTGGGGGCGAGCTCGTTGCCGAGTGCCTTGGTGAAACCGACGACGCCGTGCTTGGAGGCGGAGTAGGGGGCGCCGAGGACCACGCCCTGCTTGCCGGCCGTGGAGGCGACGTTGATGATCCGGCCGCGGTTCTTGTGCCGCATGCCGCCGGTGGTGAGGACCGCGCGGGTGAGCCGGAAGACGCTGTTGAGGTTGGTCTCGACGACGTCGTACCAGAGCTCGTCGTCGATGTCGGCGGTGACACCGCCCCCGGACCGGCCCGCGTTGTTGACCAGGACGTCCACGGGGCCGAAGCGGTCCACGGCGGCCTGGACGAAGCTCTCGATGGACAGCGCCGAACGCACGTCGAGCGTGGCGCCGTCGACGTCGAGGCCCTCGGCGGTCAGCTCCTTGACGGTCCGGGCGACGTTGTCGGCGTCACGGGAGCCGAGGAAGACGCGGTGGCCCTGCCGGGCCAGCAGCCGCGCCACCGCGAGGCCGATTCCGCTGGTGGCCCCGGAGACGAGGGCGACCCGCTCGTGCTTGTCGGACATGTCTGCTGCTCCCTTGTCGCGAAGTGTGGGCGTGTCTGGGCAGGTCGAGGGGGCGCCGGTGCCCCGCTCGGGGACGGGCACCGGCGCACCTGGGGGTGAGGGGTGAGGGTGAGGGGTACGGCCTCGGAGCGACGCGTGGCCAGGGCGGCTCAGGCGGCCCGCGCCGACTCCGCCAGCTGGGCGTTGACGACCTCCAGCAGGGCGCGCGGCGTCCTGGCCTCGGTGACCACGCCGTCGTCGAGGGAGATGGCGTAGTCGCGCTCGATACGGCCGCAGGTCTCCAGGATGGCCAGCGACTCGTAGCTCAGCTCCTCGAAGTCGGTGTCGAGGATGTCGCCGTCCAGGTCGACGCTCTCGTCGGCCCCGGCCGACTCCAGGAGGATGCGCTTGAGGTCGTCGAGGGTGAAGGACTGGGTGGACACGGGAGGTTCCTCTCGTCTGGGTCTTGCGGGAAACATGCGGACGCCCGCGGCCCGGACCGGGCGTGGGAGAGACGAACGGACCGGGCACGCGGGCGCGTTCGAGGGACGGCGCGGGCGCCGTCGCACGGCGGGCATCGGAAGCGTTCCGGGCCGCCGGAAGCGCCATCGCACGGCGGGCGCCGGACGCGTTCCGGGCCACCGGAGGCATTCCGGTCACCGGAAGCGACCGAGGCGACCAGGGCGTGCCGAAGCGGCGGGCTCCGGGGGCCGGCAGCGGGCGAGGAACGCCACGACGAGCGCCGGCCGACCTGCGCGGTCCACGCGGTCAGCGCGGTCGCGGGCGGGCACCGGCGAGGTACGCGCCGCTGCGGCGCGCCGCGGGGCGGAATCGCCGGGGACCGGCCCGCACCGCGGGCACCGGACAGACCCCCGGCACCCACGCGCACGGCACCCGCCCCCGCGGCACCCGCTCCGAGACCGCCGGACGGCCTACGCCGCCGTGACCACCGTCGCCGCGTTGAAGCCGGCGTGGCCGCGGGCCAGGACCAGCGCGGTGCGGACCTCGGTGGCGCGTGCCTCGCCGGTGACCAGGTCGAGGTCGTAGGAGGCGTCGGGGCGCACATGGGTGGTGGCCGGCACTACGCCGTCCCGGATGGCCAGCAGCGCGGTCGCCACGTCCAGCGGGGCGGCGCCCGAGTAGAGGCGGCCGGTCATCGTCTTGGGGGTGGTGACCATGACCCCGTGCGGACCGAACACCTCGTTCAGCGCGTCCGCCTCGATCCGGTCCAGCTCGGGCACGGCCGCCCCGTCGGCGAAGACGACGTCGACGTCCCCGGCGTCCACGCCCGCGTCGGCGAGGGCGAGTTCGATCGCCTTGCGCAGGCCGGGCGGGCGCTCGCTGCCGGGAGCGGGGTCGAAGGTGGCCGCGTAGCCGGCGATCTCCCCGTAGACCCTGGCCCCGCGCCGGGCGGCGGCCTCGGCGGACTCCAGGATCAGGATGGCGCCGCCCTCACCGGGCACGTGCCCGCCCGCGGCGGCGTCGAAGGGCAGATAGGCCCGGTCGGGCTCCTCCCCCTCGGACAGCCGTCCGCTCGCCAGCTGGGCGACCCAGCCCCACGGGCAGATCGAGGCGTCGATCGACCCGGAGACGATCAGCCGGGTGCCCTTGCGGATCTGCCGCCGGGCGTGGGCGATCGCGTCCAGACCTCCGGCCTGGTCGGAGACGAGCACCCCGCTCGGGCCCTTCATGCCGTTGCGGATGGAGATCTGGCCGCTGTTGACGGCGTAGAACCAGGCGAAGGACTGGTACGCCGAGACGTACTGGCTGCCCTGGCTCCACAGCTTCCGCAACTCGCCCTGGCCGAACTCGAACCCGCCGGAGGAGCTGGCGGTGACCACGCCCATGTCGTACGCGGGCAGTTCGGCGGGCGTGATGCCCGCGTCGGCCAGTGCCCATTCGGTGGCGACCAGGGCGAGGCGGGTCATGTGGTCGGTCTGCGCGAGCAGCCGGCTGGGCAGATGGTCGCCGGCGTGGAAGCCGGGCACCTGACCGGCGAGCTTCGCCGGATAACCGGTGGGGTCGAAGCGGGTGATGCGGCCGATGCCGCTCTTTCCCGAGCGGGTGGCCGCCCAGTAGTCGCTGATGCCGAGGCCGTTGGGGGCGGCTATGCCCAGCCCCGTGACGACGGTGCGCGTCGCGGCCGTGCTCATGCCGCGCTCCTCTCCGGTCGGGCGAGGACCATGGCGCTCTGGAAGCCGCCGAAGCCGCTGCCGACGGTCAGCACCGCGTCGGTGCGGTGCTCACGGGCCGTCAGCGGCACGTAGTCCAGGTCGCACTCCGGGTCGGGGGTGTGCAGGTTCGCCGTCGGGGGCACCACGTGGTGCTCCATGGCGAGGACGGACGCGGCGATCTCGATCGAGCCGATCGCGCCGAGCGAGTGCCCGACCATCGACTTGATGGAGGACACCGGGGTCCGGTAGGCGTGCTCCCCGAGGCTCTTCTTGAAAGCGGCGGTCTCGTGCCGGTCGTTCTGCTTGGTGCCGGAGCCGTGCGCGTTGACGTAGTCGACGGCCTCGGGGTTCAGCCGGGCCTCGTCCAGCGCGACCGTGATGGCCTCGGCCATCTCCACGCCGTCCGGGCGCAGTCCGGTCATGTGGAAGGCGTTGCAGCGCGAGGCGTAGCCGGCGATCTCGGCGTAGATGTGCGCGCCCCGCCGGAGCGCTCCTTCGAGCTCCTCCAGGACGAACACGGCCGAACCCTCGCCGAGCACGAAGCCGTTGCGGGTCCCGTCGAAGGGGCGCGAGGCGTGCTCGGGGTCGTCGTTGCGCGGGGTGGTGGCCTTGATCGCGTCGAAGCAGGCCAGGGTGATCGGTGAGATCGGGGCGTCCGTCGCGCCCGCCACCACCGCGCAGGCCGAGCCCTCCCGGATGAGTTCGGCGGCGTGGCCGACCGAGTCCAGGCCGGAGGTGCAGCCGGTGGAGACCACCGTGGCCGGGCCCTCGGCGCCCACCGCCCACGCCACCTCGGCGGCGAAGGAACTGGGCACCAGGTAGTCGTAGAGGTGCGGCACGGCGTAGGTGTGGTCCACCAGGTCCAGGCGCCCGCCGTCGCTGACGACGCGGTACTCCTGGTCGAGGCCCATGGTGGCGCCGACCGCGCTGCCGATGGTGACGCCGACCCGGTGCGGGTCCGCGCCGGTCAGGTCCAGGCCGCTGTCGGCGAGCGCCTCGCGGGCGGTGACGACCGCCAGCTGGGCCGCCCGGTCCATGCGGCGGATCTCCTGGGGGCTCAGCCCGTGCCCGTGCGGATCGAAGTCGATCTCGGCGGCGACCCGGGAGCGGAAGGAGGACGGGTCGAAGAAGGTGATGCCCCGGGTGGCGGTGCGTCCCTCGCTGAGCAGGTTCCAGAAGTCCTTGGTGCCGACACCGCCGGGGGCCGTGACGCCGACCCCGGTGATGACCACTCGCCTGGCGCTCACGCCCGGCCCTCCCAGTCGTAGAAGCGCGTGGCGACCGCGTCGGCGGGGGACCGCCAGGTCGCCGGGTCGTAGGCCTCGATGAACGGCTTGAGGTCCTCGCTGATCTGCACGAAGCGGGGGTCGGTCCTGGCCGCCTCGATCAGCTCGCCGCCGTTGTCGCCGTCGAAGTCCTGGAGGTGGAAGTACAAGCCGCGGTAGGCGAAGAGCTGCCGGCGCCGGGTGCCCATCAGATGCGGCATCTCGGTCCGGTCGAACTCCTTGAAGAGCCGGGCCACCTCGGGGCTGAGACCCGGTTCCATCCGGGCGACGATCAGGGTGCTGTGCATGATCTCTCCATTCGGCGGTGCGTCGCGGGGGTCGCGGGGGTCGGTCGACGGCGTGCGGGTGTCGCCCGGGGTCAGCGCGCCGGGCCGAACCAGTGCTCCAGGGCCATCGGGAGGTCCGCGTGACTGCCCGGGGCCGCCCAGGCCACATGGCCGTCGGGGCGGACGAGGACGGCGGTGGTGCCGGCGAGCGGGCTGTCCTCGGGCAGGACGGGCTCGGCCGTGACGATGTCGATGCGGTCCTGCCAGTCCCAGGCGCGGTCGCGCAGCCGCTCGTTGTCCGCCAGGTCCAGCAGCACGCCCCGGCCCGGGTGCAGCGCCTCGGTGCTGGAGGCGACCAGCCGGTGCCCCGTCAGCTTCACGTCGGGCAGCCGGCGGCCGAGCAGCGGGTGGGGGCCGCCGTCGAGGTCGTAGCGGATCTCCAGGCCGGAGACCATCGCCGCGAAGTGCCGGCTGACCTCGGGGTAGCGGATCAGCTCGTGGAGCACGTCGCGCAGCGGCTGCACCTCGGGCCCGGACAGGAACAGCAGCCCCTGCGCCCGGGTGTTCATCAGCAGCCGCACGCCGACCGGGTGGCGCTCGGCGTGGTAGGTGTCGAGCAGCGCCTCGGGCGCCCGGCCCCGGGCCACCGCGCCGAGCTTCCAGCCGAGGTTGACCGAGTCCTGGATGCTGGTGTTCATGCCCTGGCCGCCGGCCGGCAGATGGATGTGCGCGGAGTCGCCGGCGAGGAGGACCCGGCCCCGCCGGTACTCGGTGACCTGGCGGGTGGCGTCGCCGAAGGACGACACCCACACCGGCTCGGCGTGCGAGATGTCGTCGCCGGTCAGCCGCTGCCAGGCCGCCGCCACCTCGTCCCAGGTCGGCGGCTGCTCCCGGCGCTGCGGCGGGGTGCCCCGCTCGCACACGATCAGCCGGGTGATCCCGCCGGGCAGCGGGCCGACCATGACCATGCCGCCGGGCAGGGTCTCCCCGATCATCCGGGGCTCCAGCTGGATGCCCCTGACGTCGGCGAGGAACATCTCCAGGGTCGAGGCGGTGCCGGGGAAGTCGAAGCCGGCGGCCTTGCGGATGGTGGACCGGCCGCCGTCGCAGCCGACGAGGTAGTCGGCGCGCAGCCGGTGCACGCCCTCGGGGCCGCGCACCTCGACCTCGACGCTGTCCTCCTTCTCCTTGACGGAGAGCACGTCGTGCCGGCGCCGGACGTCCGCGCCGAGCCGGCCGGCCCACTCCTCCAGGACGGTCTCGGTGACCGACTGGGGGATGGTCTTGGCGGCCTGGTGGGCCCCGTCGAGGACACCGAAGTCGACCGGCAGGCCACCGAAGTGGCCCACGTTGCTGACCTCGATGTCCCCGAACCGGGGCAGCAGTCCGCGCTGGTCGAAGACCTCCATGGTGCGGGCGGTGAAGCCGAGGCCGCGTGACTCCCCGGTCCGCGCGGGCAGCTTCTCCAGGACGATGACGTCGACGCCGGCGAGCCGCAGCTCTCCGGCCAGCATCATCCCGGCCGGTCCTGCGCCCACGACGATGACTTGTGCGTCCATGACACTCCTCGGGACAACCGCCCTCCGGGCGGGGAAGGAACGGGTCAAAGGCGGCTCGGCGGCGATCCGGCGCCGGGCGGGGGTTGTGAGCTGCTGTCAGATGACAGCGTTTGAGTGGGTTCGGGTGCGCATGGGTGAGGGTCGGTGCCTTGTGGTGAGGCTGCGCTTGGAACGGGGGTTCTTGTTTCGAATGGGTGACCTTTCCCGGTGGTGTTCGTTGGGTGTGATGGCGGGTGTCTCGGGTCTTGGCTTGGAGCGAGGGTGTTCGTGGTGGGTGGGCTGCGGGAGGTGGCGGCGCCGTTCGTCGTCCTTGGCCCGTCCGGGGTGGCGGTGCGTGACCGTCTGAGGCATCTGACGCCCGAGGACGAGAGGGTGCTCGGGCTGGTGGGCGCGCATCTGGGGTCGCTGGCGTCGAAAGACCTCAAAGCCCGGTGCGTGGACGGGCTTGCGCACTCCGCCGACAGGTGGGCGGCGCGGAAGCGGGAGCTGACGGCGCAGTCGTCATCCAGGTGGGCCGGGTCGATCACGAAGGCCACGCACGACCAGTGGGCGCTGGCCCGGCGCGGACAGGCCGCGCATGTGCAGTCTCTCGAGGCCGGCGTCCAGACGATCCGGTACCGCCTGTCGCTCCCGGTCGGCGAGAAGGGCAGCAAGCGCGCTCCCGGCGGCTACCGCTCCGCCCGCGAATGGTTCAACAAGACGCGTCGCCTCCATGTCCTCGAGGATCGGCTCGCTACGGTCCGCGCCGACCGGGACAAGGGCGTCGTCCACGTGGTGCGGGGCGGTAAGCGTCTGCTGGGCACCCGCCACCATCTCGACGAGGCGCAGCTCACCGAGACCGAGTGGCGGACACGCTGGGAGGCTGAGCGTTGGTTCCTGTCCGCTGACGGGGAGTCCGGCAAGAGGTTCGGGAACGAGACGATCCGTATCTCGCCGCAGGGTGCGGTGTCGATCAGGCTCCCGGCCCCGCTCGCCGCTCTGGCCAACACGGGGCACGGCCGGTACGTCCTCGCCGCCACGGTGCGCTTCCCTCACCGGGGCGCGGAGTGGGCCGACCGTGTCGAAGCGAACCGGGCGGTCGCCTACCGCATCCACCACGACACGCGGCGTGGACGCTGGTATGTGACGGCCTCCTGGCAGCTCCCACCGACAAAGACCGTCCCGATCGAGGCAGCCCTCGCCCACGGCGTGATCGGTGTCGACACCAACGCCGACCACCTCGCCGCCTGGCGCCTCGACGTCCACGGCAACCCGACCGGCCGTCCCCGCCGCTTCTTCTACGACCTGTCCGGCAGCGCGGACCATCGTGACGCCCAGGTCCGCCACGCCCTGTCGCGGCTGCTGCACTGGGCGAAGTCCTGCGGCGTCAAGGCCATCGCGGTCGAGGACCTCGACTTCACAGCGGACAAGACCCGCGAGAAGCACGGCCGTCGACGCCGTTTCCGGCAGCTCATCTCGGGCATGCCCACCGGCAGGCTGCGCGCCCGGCTGACCTCCATGGCCGACGCCACCGGCATCGCGGTCATCGCCGTCGACCCGGCCTACACCTCGAAGTGGGGCGCGCAGCACTGGCAGAAGCCGCTGGCCGCACCGCGACGTAAGACCACCCGTCACGATGCGGCGAGCATCGCGATCGGCAGGCGCGCCCAAGGGCATCCGATCCGGCGACGGACGACACCGCCCCGTGCACACCAGAGCGATGCGCACGGGCATCGGACCGTCCAGGCCGACCGGCGTGCCCCTGGGCGTGAGGGACCCCGCCCCCGCGTTCCCGGACCACGGACACGATCCGTGCCGCCGGACGCGGCGAGAACGCGGGCGACCAGGACACCCAAAACCGTTCGGGATGTCCGCAGTGACCAGGCATGGGCCCAAGACCCACTCCTGCACACTGAATAGGAACGGTGGTTCAGCGGTAGAAGCGGCCGATGCCCTCGTTCGCCACCTGGGCGGCGGCGGCGTGCCGCGGGTCGGGGGCGATCGCCTCGTGCCGCACCGCGACCTCGGCGAGCTTGATGGTGTGCTCGTCGCCGATCTCGGCGGCCCGGGCGAACACTTCGGCCACGTCCGGTGCCCGGGGCAGCGGCGCGGCCGGCCGGGGCGTGGCGTGGAACCAGTCGAGCATCCTGCGGCTGACGGCCCGCGCGACCCGGTACGACGGCAGCCGCTGCTCCTCGGGCAGATGCCCGACGACCAGCCGTACGGCGGCCGGTCCGGTGACCGCGTGGATCAGCGGGATCGGGTGCCGCTGGGCGACGGTGGCGTAGATCCCGGCGTACTCGGCGACCAGTTCGTCCAGCGCGCGGGCGACCGGGTCCCGCGCGTCGTCGCCGTCCGGCAGGACCGGCGTCGGCTCCTCGTCGAGGACGATCCCGCCGGTGGAGTGCCGCGCGGCCCAGTAGCCCAGTCCCTGGGCCAGCTCGGCCAGTCGGAGCCGGTCGTCCTCGCCGGCGGCGGCGACGGCCCGCACCGCGTGCGCGGTGCGGATCACGCCGTGCGTCAGCATCGCCGACATGCCGGGCAGCAGCCGGGGCCACCAGCGTGCCAGCACCTCGGTCCACGGCTCTTCGGCCAGCTCCCGCTCGAACAGGGCGGTCCAGTCGGCGACCCGTGAGAAGGTGCCGAGCGCGGAGCGCCAGTCCGCCGGGTCGGCGGGGTCGATGGCCCAGCGGCGTTCGGGGACGTCGTGGTACTCGCGGTTGCGCAGGTTGTGGTCGACCCAGCCGGGCACCTCGTCGGCGTATCCCATGTGCGCCAGCGCCTCCGCGGCCATCGGCGCGTGGTTGACGAAGGACCCGCCGTGCTCGAAGCCCACTCCGCGCAGTCGCTGGAGTGCCTCGCCCACGGCGTCGGTGTAGGTGAGTGCTGCCACGTGGATCAGTCCTTGATGTCGCAGACGGCGGCACCGGAGGACAGTGCCTGACCCGCCGTGGCGGTCAGGCCCGTGACGGTGCCGGACTTGTGGGCGGTGAGCGGCTGCTCCATCTTCATCGCCTCCAGGACGACGACCAGTTCGCCCTGCTCGACGCGCTGCCCCTCCGCGACGGCGATCTTGACGACGGTGCCCTGCATCGGAGAGGTGAGCGTGTCGCCGGAGGCCGCGGCGCCCTTGCCCCCGCCGGAGCCGCGGCGCCGCGGTGTGGCGGCGGCGCCGACGAGGCTCGGCCGCCGCTCCGGCAGCCGGGCGAGCGACGCGGGCAGTGTCACCTCGAGCCGCTGCCCGCCGACTTCGACGACGACGGTCTCGCGGCCGGTGTCCTCGTCGTCGGTGCCGTCGATGGGTGCGGTGAAGGGCTTGATGTCGTTGACGAACTCGGTCTCGATCCAGCGGGTGTGGACCGTGAAGGGGTCGGTGGAGCCGGTGAGTTCGGGGGCGAACGCCGGGTCGGTGACGACCGCGCGGTGGAAGGGGATGGCGGTGGCCATGCCCTCGACCTGGAACTCCTCGAGGGCGCGTGCGGCGCGCTGGAGGGCTTCGGCGCGGGTGCGGCCGGTCACGATCAGTTTGGCGAGCAGGGAGTCCCAGGCGGGGCCGATCACGCTGCCGGACTCGACGCCGGCGTCCAGGCGCACGCCGGGCCCGGACGGGGCGGTGAAGGTGGTGACGGTGCCGGGGGCGGGCAGGAAGTTGCGGCCCGGGTCCTCGCCGTTGATGCGGAACTCGAAGGAGTGTCCGCGCAGCGGCGGGTCGTCGTAGCCGAGGGCCTCGCCGTCGGCGA
>NZ_JBSFCI010000051.1:0-43868 GCF_053593375.1 Streptomyces sp. NPDC002309
GTCGGGTGGGGGTGGCGGTCGCGCGTGGGGGGGGGGTTGCGGGGGGGGGGGCCCGGGGGGTGTCCGTCCTCGGAACGGCGCGGAATCGGTCACTCACCGACTCACCCGGGTTGACGCGCCAACCGCTGCGGGCGGACACCCCCCGGCCCGACCCCTTCCCGCCGTGGGCGGGTGCGGGTCCCGGGGAGGGAGGGGCGGACGCCGGAGTCCCATCGCGCCGTGTGCGGGTGCGCGTTCGGGGGTGGTTGTCGTCGGCCCCGCCTCTGTCCGTGGGTGCGGGTTCGTCGTCGTGCGCGGGTGTGGGGGTTGTCGTCGGCCTGGCCTCTGTCCGCCGGTGCGGGTGCGTGGGTGGTTGGCTTCGGACCTCGTGTGCGGGCTTGCGGGGGCTAGAGGAATGCCAGGTGGACGACGCCGTAGGCGCAGGCCGCGACCGCGGCGGCCGCGGGCATGGTGATGAACCAGCCCAGGATGATGTTCTTGGCGATGCCCCAGCGGACCGCGTTCACGCGCTTCGTCGCGCCGACGCCCATGATGGCCGAGGTGATGACGTGGGTCGTGGAGATGGGGGCCTTGAACAGGAAGGCCGTGGTGAACATGATCGACGCGCCCGTCGTCTCGGCGGCGAATCCCTGCGGGGGGTCGAGTTCGATGATCTTGCGGCCGAGGGTGCGCATGATGCGCCAGCCGCCGGCGTAGGTGCCGAGCGAGAGCATGAGGGCGCAGGCGATCTTGACCCAGAGGGGAATCGGGTCGCCGTAGTCCTGTACATCGGCGATGACCAGGGCCATCACGACGATGCCCATTGTTTTCTGCGCGTCCTGGAGACCGTGGCCCAGGGCCATACCGGCCGCCGAGACGGTCTGCGCTATGCGGAAGCCGCGCTTGGTCTTGTGCGGGCTCGCCCGGCGGAAGATCCACATGATCGCCGTCATCACCAGGTAGCCGACGATCAGGCCGACGACGGGGGAGACGAACATCGGGATGATGATCTTTTCCAGCACGCCGTCCCAGTAGACCCGCGTGCCGCCGGCCAGCGCCGCGCCGACCAGGCCGCCGAAAAGGGCGTGGGAGGAGGAGGACGGAAGGCCGAAGTACCAGGTGACGAGGTTCCAGGTGATGGCGCCGAGGAGAGCGGCGAAGAGGATGCCCATGCCCGAGGAGCCATGGGGCGTTTCGATCAGGCCCTCGCTGACCGTTTCCGCGATACCGCTGCCGAGGAAGGCGCCTGCCAGGTTCATGACCGCGGCCATGACGAGCGCGGCCTTCGGTGTCAGGGCGCGCGTGGACACGGACGTGGCGATCGCGTTGGCCGAGTCGTGGAAGCCGTTGGTGTAGGTGAAGAAGAGGGCGACCAGGATGGTCACGACCAGGGCGAACGTGTCCATGTACGGGTCAGGACTCCTTGACGGCGATGGTCTCCACCGTGTTCGCCACGTGTTCGAAAGCGTCGGCGGCCTCCTCGAGGACGTCGACGATCTGCTTGAGCTTCAGCACCTCGATCGCGTCGTACTTGCCGTTGAAGAGGTGGGCCAGCAGCTTGCGGTGGATCTGGTCGGCCTGGTTCTCCAGGCGGTTGACCTCGATCCAGTACTCGGTGAGGTTGTCCAGCGTGCGCAGGTGGGGCATCGCCTCGGCCGTCAGTTCGGCGGCGCGGGCGAGGACCTCGATCTGCTGGTCGACGCCCTTGGGGAGTTCCTCGATGTTGTAGAGGACGACCAGGTCGACGGCCTCCTCCATGAAGTCCATGATGTCGTCGAGGGAGGACGCGAGGGAGTAGATGTCCTCACGGTCGAAGGGCGTGATGAAGGAGGAGTTGAGCTGGTGGAAGATCGCGTGTGTGGCGTCGTCGCCGGCGTGTTCCGCTGCCCGCATGCGCTCCGCGATCTCGGCCCGGGCGGAAGCGTCCGCCCCGAGCAGTTCCATCAGGAGTTTCGAGCCCGTGACGATGTTGTCCGCGGACGCGGCGAACATGTCGTAGAAGCTCGTCTCCCTGGGGGTCAGACGAAAGCGCACGTGGGGTCCTCGGGGTGCTTCGGTTTCGGTCAGGGTGATGCTAGGCGCATCATCCGGCCACGGCTAATGGGCCGTCCCCCAGTGTCGCCCATGAATTCCGCGCATCAGTACGGGGGCGGTTCGGTGGCCGGCTCCGGGCAGTGGCCAAGGGGCCTATACCCAGCAAAGTTCGGTACGATATACCCAGTAGGGGTATGTGGATGGAGGGCACGCGATGACGACCGCCGAGGCCGGTGAGGGCGTGGTGACCGACCATGACCGGGGCATCCACGGGTACCACAAAGAGAAGGACGAGCATCTGAAGCGGCTCAGGAGGATCGAGGGGCAGATCCGTGGGCTGCAGCGGATGGTCGACGAGGACGTCTACTGCATCGACATACTCACGCAGGTCTCCGCGTCCACCAAGGCCCTGCAGTCCTTCGCCCTCCAGTTGCTGGAGGAGCATCTGCGGCACTGCGTCGCCGACGCCGCGCTGAAGGGCGGGGACGAGATCGACGCCAAGGTCGAGGAGGCCACGAAGGCCATCGGGCGCCTGCTGCGGACGTGAGCTTTCGCTCACTTCCCCCGGGAGTCGTCCCCGCGTTCCTCGGCGACCCTCAGGACCTCGTCGATGCTCTCCAGGCTCAGCCGGTCCTCGTCCGCCGCCGAGGCCGCGATGATCAGCTCTCCGCACAGCTCGATCTCGGCGAGGGCCACGTGGTCCTGAACTGCCGTACCGCCGACCGGAGCCACGTGCATCACCTCTTCTCTGCCGTCACCGGCTTCCTAGAGTAGGGAGTGGCCCACACGACGCGCATGGCACGGACGGGCTAGTTCACGCCGGTCACTCCTCGGCGATCCGGCCCGCGTAGATGTCCTTCTCGGGCGGAAGGGCCACGTCGACCGGGGCGCCGAAGTCGTAGAGCAGGGTCGTGGACGCCACCGCCACGGTGCCCTCCTGCCGGCCGTTGACGAAGCTGAAGCGGTGTCTGATCTTGCGGATCCGGCCCTCGTCGTCGAGGTACACGTCGAACGGGACCTCGGCCGTGGCGAACCCTTTCGCCGCCGCCGCGAGTGACGCCCGGCCCCCGGGCGAGGCGGTGCCGGCCGCCTTCATGAGATCGGCGGTGCCCCGGTAGTGGTGCACCTTCGTGCCCGCGACCTCGGTGCGGCCCACGTACTTCGCCGAGCGGGTGCCGCGCAGCACCTCGGCGGCGGCGTACGGGTCCGTGGCGCCGCCGGTGACCAGGTTGCCGTCGGAGAGGGTCGCGGTGTCCACCCGCACCCACTTGTCGGCGGGGACCCCGGCGCCCCGGTTCTTCATGTAGAGGGCGCCCGGGGCGAGGAGTTCGGTGATCGGACGGTGTTCCGTCTGGCCGGACGGGTCCTGGGGGAGCAGGACCTTCAGCCGGCCGCGCTTGCGGGCGAAGTCGTAGACGCCCTCTCCGCGGATGGTGACCCGGGTGCCGCCGGTCGCCATCTCCATCGACGTACGGGCCTTGGACGTGCCCGCGTCGACCAGGGCCTCGGCCGCGCGGTGCAGCGTGCCCACGGGGTCCGCGGGGCGGGCGTCGTCGGCGGCGGCGCCACTGCTCGAGCATCCGGAGCCTAGGAGGCACGCGCAGGCCGTCAGCCCCGCCGCCACGACCGTTCCGACCGTCCTGCCGTGCTGCTCCGCCATGGCCTGCCTACCCCCAGCCGTACGCTTCGTCTCGGGCTCCCCTGTTGTCCGGTTAACGACGGGTAGGTTGAGCCGTCACGCGGGGCGGGGGTGGTGGTGCGGTGCCGGCGGCGGCGGGGCGGGTCTCCGCACCACGCCCACGCCCGGCCCGTCGACCGTTCACCTGGTCTGGGTACGGTGGACGGTGTGAGAGAGCAGGATCCGTCCGGCCCAGGTGGGGACCGTCCGGAACATCGCACCAGCACGGTCGAGCAGGGGCCCTTCTGCGTCGCGCGCTGCGTCTGCGGCTGGCGTGGGCCGGCGCGCAGGGCGCGGAGCCTGGCCCGGACGGACGCGGCGGGCCATATGGCCGGATCTTGACGGTACCGGCGTCCGGGCCGCCCGGGGCGGCGCCGGAGGCGTCCTGGCTAGGCGTGGCGCATGGCCGCCAGGAGTTCGTCCACCAGTTCGCGGTCGCGGGGCTGGGTGAGACGCAGCCGGGCCGCCGCGGGCGGCAGCCACAGGATGCGGTCGACCTCGTCGTTCGGGGTGAAGTCTCCCGAGGTGGCCTCCGCCGCCCAGTAGCGGACCTCCTTGGGGCGGCCGTTGACCAGGTAGTGCACGGTCGGCAGTTCGGCGTCCGCTGCGGCGGTGTAGCCGCTCTCCTCCCTGACCTCGCGCAGCGCGCCCGCCAGCGCGTCCTCACCGGGCTTGAGCTTGCCCTTGGGGTGGGACCAGTCGTCGTACTTCGGGCGGTGGACCAGGCAGACCTCCAGGCCCTCGGCGACGGGGGAGCGGCGCCACAGCACGCATCCGGCCGCCTGGACCGGGATGTCGTCCTTCGTGCCGGTCACCGGCCGTTCACCGCCCCCTCGCCCGCTCAGGAAGTACCTACCGTGTGCTTCTGCCAGGACTGCTGGAACTCGAAGCGGGCCGCCTCCACCTCGTGCCGCTGGTCGGCGTGCAGCACGCCGAGCGCGTACGCCGTCGCCGGCGCGATGCGAGGGGTGCGGGCCGCCGCTGCCGCCGCGGCGGCCGCCTCGGAGGCGTCGCGGTGCCGGTTGAGGGACTGTCCGGCGCTCAGCAGGCGCACGTCGACCGGGGCGTTCGCACCCTCCAGGACCTCACGGGCGTAGCGGTGCAGCCGCAGCAGGAGGCGGACCTGATGCCAGGGGGCGTCCTGCGGGTGCGGGGCGGGGTCCGGGGAGAGGCCGTGGATCAGGGCCACCGCGTTGTACGGGTGGCCCGCCGTGACCAGGGGCAGCGCGGCCACCGCGTCGGTAAGGCGCTCCTCGGCCGCCGACGCCTGGGGACGCAGGTCGGCGGCGCCGGCGGCGGGTGTCAGCGGGACCTCGCTGGCCAGTACGGCGACCTTGTCGGCGACCGCGTGGAAGCGGGAGGAGCCGAGGGCCTGCAGGGCGCCGGAGTGGGCCCGGGTCCGGGCGAGGGTGAGCTGGCGTTCGAGCAGGGCACCCGCCTTGGCCGCGCCGACCGTGAGGTTGCCGCGTTCCGGGGCCGTCGCGGGACCGGCGGTGGGCGGTGCCCCCGCCGCCACCCGCGCGCCGGCGGCACGACCGGCCGCGGCCACTCCCGCGGTCGGCTGGGCGGGGAAGGTCGCGCCCGACAGCCGGTGCAGCGCCTGGAGCAGCCGCTCCAGCCGGGCCGCGTAGGAGTGTTCCAGGGCGAGGGTGCCCGAGAGCCAGGCCAGTTCCGGGCGCATGCCCTCCGACCAGTCGGTGTCCAGCAGCGGACGGAACGTGTGCAGGCTGCCGCTGATGCGGCGGGCCGAGCGGCGCAGGGCCCGCGCGGCGTCGACGGTCTCCTCCGTGCCGTTGCTGCCGGAACCCGTGCCGGTCTCCCGGTGCTGCCGCAGCGCGCGGAGGAACTCCGTGGCCTGGGCGCGCAGGTAGACCGCGAGGGCGTCCCCTGTCACGGGCCCGGCCACCGGGTCCGTCGGGTCAAGGTGTTGCTGTGCCACGCCGGCGCCTCCGGGCGTCTATGAGCATCTCCTGGATGTTCCTCAGGGGCCCGCCGTCCGCGTCCACCGCGTGCCGGTTCCACTCGCCGTCCGGGCCCAGGTGCCAGGAGGCGGTGGAGTCGGACATACCGGTTTCGAGGAGCCGGTTGAGGGCGGCGCGGTGCGCCGGGTCGACGACCCGCACCAGGGCTTCGATACGGCGGTCGAGGTTGCGGTGCATCATGTCGGCGCTGCCGATCCACACCTCGGGCTCGCCGCCGTTGCCGAAGGCGAAGAGCCGGGAGTGCTCGAGGAAGCGGCCGAGGATCGAGCGGACCCGGATGTTCTCCGACAGGCCCGTCACGCCCGGCCGGATCGCGCAGATGCCGCGCACCCAGACGTCGACCGGGACACCCGCCATGGACGCGCGGTACAGGGCGTCGATGACGGCCTCGTCGACCATCGAGTTGACCTTGACGCGGACGTAGGCGGGACGTCCGGCACGGTGGTGCTGGATCTCCTTGTCGATCCGCGCTATCAGGCCGTCGCGCAGCGACTTGGGGGCGACCAGCAGGCGGCGGTAGGTCTCCCGCCGGGAGTAGCCGGAGAGCCGGTTGAAAAGGTCGGACAGGTCCGCGCCGACCTGCGGGTCGGCGGTGAGCAGACCGAGGTCCTCGTAGAGACGGGCCGTCTTCGGGTGGTAGTTGCCGGTGCCGACGTGGCTGTAGCGGCGCAGGGTGTCGCCCTCCTGGCGGACCACCAGCGACAGCTTGCAGTGGGTCTTCAGGCCGACGAGGCCGTAGACCACATGGCAGCCGGCCTCCTCCAGCTTGCGCGCCCACTTGATGTTGGCGTGCTCGTCGAAGCGGGCCTTGATCTCGACCAGGACGAGGACCTGCTTGCCGGACTCGGCGGCGTCTATCAGCGCGTCCACGATGGGCGAGTCGCCCGAGGTCCGGTACAGGGTCTGCTTGATGGCGAGGACGTCCGGGTCGGACGCCGCCTGCTCCAGGAAGGCCTGCACGGAGGTGGAGAAGGAGTCGTAGGGGTGGTGCAGCAGGACGTCCCTCGCGCGCAGCGCGGCGAAGATGTCCGGCGCGGACGCGGACTCGACCTCGGCGAGGTCGCGGTGGGTGCCGGCGACGAACTTCGGGTACTTCAGCTCGGGCCGGTCCAGGCGGTGGATGCGGAAGAGGCCGGTGAGGTCGAGGGGGCCGGGCAGCGGGTAGACCTCGGCCTCGCTGATCTTCAGCTCGCGCACCAGCAGGTCCAGCACCTCGCGGTCGATGGACTCCTCGACCTCCAGGCGGACCGGCGGTCCGAACCGGCGGCGCATGAGCTCCTTCTCCAGTGCCTGGAGCAGGTTCTCGGCGTCGTCCTCCTCGACCTCCAGGTCCTCGTTCCTGGTCAGCCGGAAGGCGTGGTGCTCCAGGACCTCCATGCCCGGGAAGAGCTCTTCGAGGTGCGCGGCGATGACGTCCTCCAGCGGGACGTACCGGCCGGGCGCGGCCTCCAGGAAGCGGGAGAGCAGCGGGGGCACCTTGACGCGGGCGAAGTGCCGGTGGCCGCTGACCGGGTTGCGCACGACGACGGCCAGGTTCAGGGAGAGGCCGGAGATGTACGGGAAGGGGTGCGCGGGGTCCACGGCCAGCGGGGTCAGGACCGGGAAGATCTGGTGCCGGAAGAGGGTGAACAGGCGGGCCTGTTCCTTCTCCGTCAGCTCGCTCCAGCGGACCAGGTGGATGCCCTCGTCCGCGAGCGCGGGGGCGACGTCCTCGTGGTAGCAGGCGGCGTGCCGGGCCATCAGCTCGCGGGAGCGGGCCCAGATCATCTCCAGCACCTGCATCGGCTGCAGGCCGGAGGCGGAGCGGGTGGCGACGCCGGTGGCGATACGGCGCTTCAGTCCGGCGACCCGGACCATGAAGAACTCGTCCAGGTTGCTGGCGAAGATCGCGAGGAAGTTCGCGCGCTCCAGCAGGGGCGTGTTCGGATCCTCGGCGAGTTCGAGAACCCGCTCGTTGAACGCGAGCCAGCTGCGCTCCCGGTCGAGGAAGCGGCCCTGGGGCAGATGGACGCCGTCGACCGTCGACTCCTCGTAGACGTCGAGGTCGGCGTCGAGATCGGGTTCCAGGTCGGAGACGGTGGCCGAGACCGTGTGGGGGCGGTGCGCGGCGATGGAGCCCACGGAGGGCTGCGCGTGCTGGACCTCTGCCGGGGCGTTCTGCTGGCTCATGAACCCATTCTTCCGCGCCTGGGGCGAAACGGGCGCGTCGGAGCGGGCGGGCGGGATCAAGGGGGCCCCGTCTCCCGCGCGGCCCTCGGGGGGCGGCGAAGGCTCAGGCACGGCGGGCGTCATTGGCCGAGCGTCGCAAGCTTGGCTGAATCGATGGTTACGGAGACATGACGTGCGGGATAGCGCAGGGCGGCTCCCCGGGGTCCGCGCCTGCTTCCGGGGGCCCGCGCCCGGCCCTCTCGGCGCCTTTGGCGCCTTTGCGTTCCGCCGTCCGGGTGTCCGGGCCGACGGGTGCGACGCCCGCGTTCCCTACGGCCATCATGCACCCGAGGGTCGGTGGTGCGCTGCCGGTGCCGGCCGGGGGCCGCACGGTCCGGCGCTCGGTGGTCCGGTGGACGCGTCCTTGTGCTTCGGCGGCTGTGGCTGCCCCGGCGGCCTAACGTCCGTGCCCGGTCCCGGTGGTGCGTCGGGCGTGGTGGGCGTGGTGGGCGAGGGTCGTCCTCGTTCGGCCGCCGGAACGGCCGCGTCGGCCGGGGTGTTCGCGTGGTCGTTGGGCTCGCGCGTGGTGACGTGCTTGTGCTTGGGCGGCTGGGGCTGTCCCGGCGGCCTTACGTCCGCGCTCGGCTCCGGTGGTGCGTCGGGCGTGGTGGGCGAGGGTCGTCCTCGTTCGGCCGCCGGCACGGCCGCGGGGCGGGGGTGCGTGTCCGCGGTGGCTTCGGGTGCGGTGTCGCCCCGGGAGGGCGTGTGCTCAGGACGTGCGGCGTTTCAGCAGGTGGAAGGTGGCGAGGACGGCCAGGGCCGTCGCCGCGAGGACGATCCCCGTCTCCGCCAGCTGGAGCGGCCAGAAGTGCGACGGCGGGTGGTGGTCGCGGTAGAAGCCGGTGACGTCGTGTTCGGCGAGGCATGTGACCTCGTCGAGGCAGAGGGCGTCCTTGACGCGGGCGCCCGTGGAGGTCAGGGCGCCCTCCTCGACGAGCATTCCGGAGTACCCGGGGTAGCCGTCGCGGCCGATCACCGTGCGGACCGGCCACAGGCGGGGGCGCAGGAGGGCCAGGCCGGACGAGAGGACGAGCAGGGCCAGGGCGCCCGTGGCGAGTGCCGGGAGGGCGCGGCCGAGCACCATCCCCGCGAGGGCGCCGACCGCCAGGCCCAGCAGGGCGTAGGCGGGGGCCAGCGTGCCGTTGGCGAGATAGGCGGTGCTGGAGTACAGGTCCGGCCCGCCCAGTTCACGCACCTCGGGGCCCGCCGCCGTCCAGGCCAGCCGGTGCAGCAGCGCGAGGACGCTGGTGCCGGAGACGAGCAGCGCCGCCGGGACCGCGAGTTTGGCGGCCAGCCAGCGGGCCGGCGGGACGGACTGCGTCCAGGCCAGCTGGGCCGTCCCGTTCTCCAGGTCGCGGCCGATCAGCGCGCCGCCCGCCCAGGTGGCGGTGAGCAGCGGGACCAGGGTGATCAGCCCGCCGCCGACGGAGAGCAGCGTGGTGTGACGCCGCTGGGCGGGGCCGGTGGAGTCGCAGTACACGTCGGGCCCGGAGCAGTTCAGCCGGCGGTACTCCTCGACCGCGTCGGGGGCCCCGGGGTGGTACGCCCACAGCAGGGCGCCCGCGGCGACGACCAGCAGCATCACCCAGAACCACAGCGCCGAGCGGTGCAGCCGGAACATCGCCCAGATCAGGCCGTGCGCACGCCCACCGCGCGCGGGAACGGTCACGGCGGTCATACGGCGGTCTCCTCGGGGACGTCGAGGCGGAGTTCCGGCGCCTCGGCGGAGCGCAGATGGGACAGGACCAGCTCCTCCAGGGACGGCTCGGCCGTCTCCCAGCCCGCGCCGACCGTGCCCCGGGCGCGTATCAGCGCGGTGAGCTGGCGGCCGGTCGTGCGGGACTCGACGACCGTGTGCGGGCCGAGGTCGCCGCCGGCCGGGCCGGTGACGAGGGTGTGCGCGGCGAGCAGGTCGTCCAGGGGCCCGGCGAGCCGGACGCTTCCGGCGCCGAGAAGCAGGAGGTGGTCGCAGGAGCCCTCCAGGTCGGCGACGACGTGCGAGGACATCACGACCGTGGTGCCGCGCTCGGCGGCGTCGGCCATCAGCGTGCCCATCAGCCGGTGCCGGGCGAGCGGGTCGACGTCGGCCAGCGGCTCGTCCAGCAGCAGCAGTTCGGGCCGCTTGCCGAGCGCGAGGGCGAGCGCGACCCGGCTGCGCTGGCCGCCGGAGAGCGTGCGGATCCGGTCGTCCGGGTCCAGGTCGCCGTCCGCGACGATCCGCTCGGCGACGGCCCTGTCCCAGACCCTCGGGTTGAGTTCGCGGCCCAGGCGCAGGGTCTCGCCGACGGTGAGCTGCGGCGGCAGGGGCTTGCCCTGGGCGACGTACGCCAGGCGCTCGCGGGCCTGGGCGGGGCTGCCGCCGAGCACCGTGAGCGTGCCCTCGCTGGGGGCGGTGAGCCCGGCGGCGAGGGAGAGCAGGGTGGACTTGCCGGCGCCGTTGGGTCCCATCACCGCGCAGACCGCACCGGCCGGCAGCCGGAAGGTGCAGGAGTCCAGAACCTGCCGCCCCCTGCGCCGGAACCGCTTGCCCAGCGAGGCCGCCTCGATCGCGGTGCCGGTCATCCCTGGCCCCCCTCGTGCTGCTGCCGCGGTGCCGCGAACTGCTCGTCGAGCACGGCGGCGAAGAGCGCGGCCACGTCCTCCCGCTCCAGCCCCGCACCGCGCGCCCGCTCCGCCCACGCCACCAGCTCCGCCCGCAGCGGGGAGTCCGCCGGGGCCGCGCCCAGCGACCGGCGTACGAACGTGCCGACACCGCGCCGGGCCTCGACGAGGCCGTCGCGTTCCAGCTCGCGGTAGGCCTTGAGGACGGTGTTGGGGTTGATGGCGGTGGCCTCGACGACCTCGCGGGCCGTCGGCAGTTTGTCGCCGGGCTGCAGCAGGCCGAGCCGCAGCGCCTGCTTGGTCTGCTGGACGATCTGTACGTAGGTGGCGACGCCGCTGCGCCGGTCGATGCGGTATTCGACCACTCGTACACGACCCTTTCACTAATTGAGTAGTGAAAGGGTGCTGCACGAGTGGGGGCGGCGTCAAGATCGTCGCCCCTCATGGGGGGTTATGCGGCGATATGTCTCACGTCTCGGTGCGGTACATCAGGTCCGTCTCGTACGTCGTGAAGCCCATCCGCTCGTACACGCCGACCGCCGCCTTGTTGTCGGCGTCGACATAGAGCATCGCCGTCGGCAGCGCCTGGGCCGCCAGGTGCCGCAGTCCGATCGAGGTGAGCGCCTTGCCGAGGCCGGACCCCTGCGCGCCCGGCGCGACACCGAGCACGTACACCTCGCCGAGCTGCTCCTCGGCGTGCACCTTCGTCCAGTGGAAGCCGACGAGCTCGTCGCCGCGGAAGGCGAGGAAGAAGCCCTCCGGGTCGAACCACGGCTCGGCCCTGCGGTCGTCGAGGTCCCGCTGGGCGAGCGAGCCCTGCTCGGGGTGGTGGGCGAAGGCGGCCGCGTTGACGGCCAGCCAGGCCGCGTCGTCCCGCCCGGACACGAAGGGGCGCACGGTCACGTCCCGCGGCAGGACCGGCTCGGGCAGGTCGAGGCCGGTCAACGGCCGTCGCATCTGCCGCAGTTCACGGAAGAGCGTGAGGCCGAGCACCTGGGCGAGGTGCCGGGCGGCGGCGTGGCCTCCGTGCGCCCACACCCGCAGCCGCTTGCCGGACGCGGCCAGCAGGGCGGAGCCGAGGGCCCGCCCGTGCCCGTGGCCGCGGTGCGCGGGGTGGACGACCAGCTCGGCGGCCGGTGCCTCCACCGGGTCGGTGTCCTCCAGTTGCGCGTAGCCCACGAGTTGGTCCCCGGCGGTCAGCAGCAGATGGGAGACGCCCTCCCGGGCGCCGCCGCGGACCCGGAGCCGTCCCTGCTCGGACACGGCCTGCTGGCCGTCGGTGCGCGCGGCCGCGGCGAGCAGGTCGAGGACCGCCTCCGTCTGCTCCGGGGCGAGCGCGGCGCGGGTTTCGAGGGAACGGGAGAGGGGGGCGCCGGGCCGTGCGCTGTCGTCGCTGGTCATGACTACGAGGGTACGGGGCGGGCACGGCAAAGTGGCGGTAAGGGGAGCCGAGGGGGAAAAGCACGGGAAAACGTCTGTGGTACCAGGATGTAACCCTGAACCCCCTGTGCCGCTACGCGCGTTGACCCTAGGCTGCGGCCGATCGGACAATGGCCTGAGAAGACACAGGGGAGCACATGCCGGCCACACCTCAGCCAGACCGCAGACGACGTACGACCCGCCTGCTCGCCGCAGCCGCCGGACTCACCACGGTCGGCGCGCTGGCAGCCGCCCTGCCGTCGACGGCGAGCGCCCACGGCGACCACGGAGGGCACGGACCGGGCCGCTACCAGGACGTGCAGCTGCTGTCCTTCAACGACCTGCACGGCAATCTCGAACCGCCGGCCGGATCCTCCGGCCGTGTCACCGAGCTCCAGCCCGACGGCACCACGAAGACCATCGACGCGGGCGGCGTCGAGTACCTGGCGACGCATCTGCGCGAGGCCCGTGAGGGCAACAGGTACTCGATCACCGCGGCGGGCGGCGACATGGTCGGCGCCTCCCCGCTGATCTCGGGCCTCTTCCACGACGAGCCCACCATCGAGGCCCTGAACAAGCTCGATCTCGACGTGACGAGCGTCGGCAACCACGAGTTCGACGAGGGCGCGAGGGAATTGACCCGCCTCCAGAACGGCGGCTGCCACCCCACCGAGGGCTGCTACACCGACAAGAGGTTCAAGGGCGCCGACTTCCCGTACCTGGCGGCCAACGTCCTCAAGGAGAAGACGAAGCGGCCCCTTCTCGATCCCTACTGGGTGTGGAAGAAGAACGGCGTCAAGGTCGGCTTCATCGGCGTGACCCTGGAGGCCACCCCGGACATCGTCACCGCCGAGGGCGTCAAGGGCCTCGTCTTCAAGGACGAGGTCGAGACGATCAACAAGTACGCGAAGGTCCTCGAGCGGCAGGGCGTGAAGTCCATCGTCGCGCTGATCCACGAGGGCGGCTTCCCGGCCGGTACCGCGTACAACTACGACTGCGACTCCCCGGGCGCGGGCGACGGCGTCTCCGGCCCGATCGTCGACATCGCCAAGAACGTCACCCCGCAGGTCGACGCGCTCGTCACCGGTCACACCCACGCGCCGTACGTGTGCACCATCGACGACCCGGCGGGCAAGCCCCGCATGGTGACCTCGGCGTCCTCCTTCGGCCGCCTCTACACCGACACGACGCTGACGTACGACCGGTGGACGGGTGACATCGCCCGCACGGCCGTGCGCTCGGCGAACCACGTGGTCACCCGGGACGTCCCCAAGGCGCCGGACATGACCCGTCTGATCGACCGGTGGAACACCCTGGCCGCGCCCATCGGCAACCGCGCGATCGGCCACATCTCCGCCGACATCACCAGCACCGGCACCGAGTCCCCGCTCGGCGACCTCATCGCCGACGCCCAGCTCGCCTACGGCAAGGAGCTGGATCCGGAGACGGACGTCGCGCTGATGAACCCGGGCGGCATCCGGGCGCCCCTGACCTACGCGGCCAAGGCCGCTGAGGGCGACGGCGTGGTCACCTACGCCGAGGGCTTCACCGTCCAGCCGTTCGCCAACACCGTCAACCTCCAGGACTTCACGGGCGCCCAGCTGATCCAGATCCTCAAGGAGCAGGTCAGCGGTGCCAACGCGGCCTCCCCGAAGGTGCTCCAGCCGTCCGCCGGGCTGACCTACACCCTGGACCTGACCAAGAGCGGCGCCGACCGCGTGGTCACGGACTCCGTCAGGCTGAACGGCGCGGCGATCGACCCGTCGGCGGTCTACCGCGTCGCGAGCAACAGCTTCCTCGCGGGCGGCGGCGACGGATTCCCGACACTGGGGCAGGGCACGAATGACCTGGTCGGCGAGGACGACCTGGCGGCCCTGGGGAAGTACCTGACGGCCAACTCCTCGGCGGCGAACCCGATCGCGCCGCCGGCGGCGAACCGCATCACGGTCGTGCGATAGCGGGAGGCACCGCGACCGGTTCACCGCCGTCGGGAGTCCGCGGTGAACCGGATCGCACCCCCCTGCCCCACGCCGAGCACCGGGCCGCGGACACCCTCCGGGACGGGCCGAGACCGGCCGCGGACCCCGAGGCGGAGACCGACGGCATCCGGGTCAGGCTGCCGGGCTCCGGACCGGCCGTCGGCGAGAGACGAGGGCGGGCGGTCGGCGAGAGACGAGCGCGGGCCGTCGGCGAGAACCGAGGGCGGGCGGTGCCGGGGCACGGACGTCCGTGCCTACGGCACCGCGGGTGGCGGGGTCGCGGCACCCGGCAGGTGTACCGTCACCGCCGTGCCGCCGCCCTCCGCCGGGCTCAGCGTCACCTCGCCGCCCGACTGCTGCACCGTACGGGCCACGATGGACAGGCCGAGGCCGGAGCCGGGCAGCGCACGGGCGGAGGGTGAGCGCCAGAAACGGTCGAAGACGTGCGGGAGTTCGTCGGCGGGGACACCGGGGCCGTGGTCGCGGACGGTGAGGACGCCCTCGTGCAGCGTGACCTCGATCGTCGCGCCCTCCGGGCTGAACTTCACCGCGTTGTCCAGGATGTTGACCACGGCCCGCTCCAGCGCGGACGGCTCCGCCCGCACGAACCAGGGGTCCAGGTCCGCCGTGATCGTCAGCTCGGGGCCGCGCAGGCGGGCGCGGCGCAGAGCCGACTCGACCGTGTCGTGCAGGGCGATCACCTGGGCCTTACCCGCCTGCTGGTCGGTGGCCGGGCGGGACAGCTCCTGGAGGTCGCCGATCAGCGCGGCGAGCTCGGTCATCTGGGCCTTCACCGAGGCGAGCAGCGCCTTGCGGTCGGCCTCGGGCAGGGGGCGGCCGGTCTCCTCACTGCGGGTGAGCAGTTCGATGTTGGTGCGCAGGGAGGTCAGCGGCGTGCGCAGCTCATGACCGGCGTCCGCGATGAGCTGCTGCTGCAGGTCGCGGGAGCTGGCCAGCGCGGAGGTCATGGAGTTGAAGGAACGCGAGAGCCGGGCGACCTCGTCCTCGGAGTCGTCCTCCACCGGGATACGGACGTTCAGGTCCTCGGTACGGGCGACGTGTTCGACGGCCTCGGTGAGCTTGTCGACGGGGCGCAGACCGGCGCGGGCGACCGCGAGGCCGGCGGCTCCCGCGCCGACCACGCCGATGCCGGAGACGAGGAGGAGGAGCAGAGCGAGTTCGTTCAGGGTGTTCTGAGTGCTCTTCAGGGACACGGCGACCACGAGCCCGACATGGGGTCCGCTCTGTCCGGTGGCCGTGGTGGTGGCGCCCAGCGGCCGGGTCAGTACCCGGACCTCGGTGCCGTCGCCGGCGGCGCCGTTGCGGAAGTACAGGCCGCGGGTGTTCCCCGTCCTGATCTCGTCCTTGTCGGCCTGGGTGACCTTCACCGCCGCGGGGGAGTCCTGGAGGACGCAGACGGTGCCGTCCTCCTGGACCAGCTGCGAGTAGCTGTTGCGGAAGAGACCGGTGCCGTACGGCGTCCCGGTGCAGTTGTCGAGGGCGTCCTGGAGCTGCCCGGGCAATCTGACCGACGCCTTCCTGAGGTCGTCGTCGACCTGGCCGTACAGCCTCCCCTGCACGATGAACCAGCAGCTCACCGAGACCGCCGCCACCGCGAACGCCACCGCCGCCGCCACCAGCAGCGCCAGCCGGGAGCGGATGGGCAGGGCGCGGAAGCGCCAGGGCACCGTGCTCACTCCGCCCCGCCCTGCCGCAGCGCGTAGCCCACGCCCCGCACGGTGTGCACGAGCCGCGGCTCGCCTCCCGCCTCCGTCTTGCGGCGCAGGTACATCACGTACACGTCCAGGGAGTTGGACGACGGCTCGAAGTCGAAGCCCCACACCGCCTTCAGGATCTGCTCCCGGGTGAGTACCTGCCGCGGGTGGGCCATGAACATCTCCAGCAGCGTGAACTCCGTGCGCGTCAGCTCCACCGGCCGCCCGGCCCGCGTCACCTCCCGCGTGGCGAGGTTCATGCGCAGATCGGCGAAGGCCATCGCCTCGTCCTCCGGCGCGCCGGCCTCGGCCGCCGCGGCGTAGGAGCTGCGTCGCAGCAGTGCGCGGACACGGGCGAACAGCTCGTCCAGTTCGAAGGGCTTGACCAGGTAGTCGTCCGCCCCGGCGTCCAGGCCCGTCACCCGGTCGCCGACCGTGTCGCGGGCCGTCAGCATCAGGATGGGCGTCGTGTCCCCGGTGCCCCGGATGCGGCGCGCGGCGGTCAGGCCGTCCATGCGGGGCATCTGGATGTCGAGGACGACGAGGTCCGGCCGGTACGCGGACGTCTTCTCCAGCGCGTCCGCGCCGTCGACCGCGACCTCGGTGTCGTACCCCTCGAAGGCGAGGCTGCGCTGGAGTGCCTCGCGCACCGCCGGCTCGTCGTCGACGATGAGGATGCGCTGGGGGTCACGGTCGCCTTCGGCGGGGCTCATGGCTTCTGGATTCCTCGGTACGGTGGGAGGCGGAGGCTGACGCTGCCAGCGTCGCACGTCCGCGGACGCCGGCCGGTCCGGCGGTATCGGTCCGGCGGCCTCAGGCCGCGGCCCCCGCCCGCAGCTTCGCCAGGTCGGCCTTGACGGTGTCGACCGGGATCGCGAAGCCGAGGCCCACGCTGCCCGCGTCGGACGACGAGCCCGCCGCCGAGTACACCGCGGAGTTGATCCCGATGACGTCGCCGTTCATGTCGAGCAGCGCGCCGCCGGAGTTGCCGGGGTTGAGGGACGCGTCCGTCTGCAGCGCCTTGTACGTCGTCGTGGACGACCCGGTGTCGCCGTTGAACTCCCTGCCCTCGAACGCGAACGGCCAGCCTTCTCCCGGCTGTTGCCGCTGCCCGCCCTCCCCGGTGGAGACGGTCACGTCGCGGTCCAGCGCGGAGACGATGCCGCTCGTGACCGTGCCGGTCAGGCCCTCGGGCGAGCCGATCGCCACGACCTGGTCGCCGACCCGCACGCCGTCGGAGTCACCGAGGGTCGCCGCCGACAGCCCGGAGGCGTCCTCCAGCTTGATCAGGGCGAGGTCCTTGCCGCTGTCGGTGCCGACGACCCGCGCGGTGTACTCCTTGCCGTCGCCGGTGGTCACCTCGACCCGGGAGGCTCCGGAGACCACGTGGTTGTTGGTGACGATCTCGCCGTCATCGGTGATGATCACGCCGGAGCCGGTCGACGCCCCGGCGTCCGTGGCGGCGCTGATCTCGACGATGCTCGGGCCGACCGCCTCGGCCACGCCCGCGACCGTGCCCTTCCGGCCGGTCGGCACCGCGTTCGTGCTCGTGCCGGCGGACGCCGCCGTGCCACCGCCGGTCAGCTCCTGGAAGCCGTACGCCGTGCCGCCGCCGACGGCCGCGGCGACGATCGCCACGGCGGCCAGCAGCGCGCCGGTCCCGCGGTCGCGCCTCCTCGCCCCGGACGGCGCGGCCACGGGCTCGGCGAGCGGCGCCGTCGGCGGGTGCGTGGGCGGGGGCGGCCACTCGGGGTCGACAGGAGAGGGGGTGTGCCGCCACTCGCCCCGGTACGGGTTCCCGCGGTGCTCGTACTCGCCGTCGCGGCGGAAGCTCTCGGTCATGTCCATGAGCGTGTCGCCCGACCATGAGAGCTTCCTGAGCGCTGTCTGAGAAGCCCGGCAGAACCTTGTATGCCCGATATAAGGCCGGGGCGGAGGCCGGGCGAGGGTGCCCTAGCAGCCGCAGGAGCTGCGCACCACGAGCCGTGAGGGGAACTGCTTCAGCCGCTCCCGGCGCGAGCCCGCCACCCGCAGCCCGTCGTCGAGGACGAGGTCCACCGCGGCCCGCGCCATCGCCGAGCGGTCGGACGCGACCGTGGTCAGCGGCGGGTCGGCGAGCGCCGCCTCCTTGATGTCGTCGAAGCCGGCCACCGCCAGTTCCCCGGGCACCTCGATCCGCAGTTCGCGCGCCGCGCGCAGCAGACCGAGAGCCTGGTCGTCGGTGGAGCAGAAGACGGCGGGCGGCCTCCTCGGGCCGGACAGGAGCTCCAGGGCGACGCGGTAGGCGTCGTAGCGGTTGTACGGCGCCTCGAAGAGCCGTCCCTCGGTCGGCAGCCCGGCCTCGGCCATGGCGCGCCGCCAGCCCTCGACGTGGTCGGAGACCGGGTCGCCGACGGCGGGCGTATCGGCGGTGCCGCCCATACAGGCCACGTACTCGTAGCCGTGCTCCAGCAGATGGCGTACGGCGAGCTGGGCGCCACCCAGGTCGTCCGTCACGACGGCGACGTCGTCGATGGCCTCGGGGCGCTCGTGGAGGAGGACGACACGGGCGTCCCACGCGTCGATCTCGGCGGCGGCCATGTCGTTGAGCGCGTGGCTGACCAGGATCAGCCCGGAGACCCTCATACCGAGGAACGCCCGCAGATAGTGGACCTCGCGCTCGCCGACGTAGTCGGAGTTCCCGACGAGCACCATCTTCCCGCGCTCGGCGGCCGCCCACTCCACGGCGTGGGCCATCTCCCCGAAGAAGGGCTGGCGGGCGTCCGGGACGATCAGGCCTATGAGGTCGGTGCGCCGGGAGGCCATCGCCTGGGCCACCCGGTCGGGACGGTAGCCCAGCTCCTTGATGGCGGCGAGGACACGCTCGCGCGTGGCCGGGGCGACCGGCCGGGGTCCGTTGTTGATGACGTAACTGACCACGGCGGTGGAGGTACCCGCCAGCCGCGCCACATCGTCCCGAGTCACCTTGGCCACGCGCGGAGTCTACGCGGATGGACCCGCTCCGGGCAGGGCGTACGGGGCGTTGTCCACGGCCCCGCGGGGGCGGACGCATTCCCATGAGGTGCGCCCGCGCGCCCGCTAGACGTCGGCCGGTACCTCGGCGCGGCCCAACTGGGCCGTCTCGCCCGCATCCTCCGGTTTTGGCCGGGCCGCCCGGGCCTTGGCCTCGTCCGCGGCGCGGTCCACCTTCTCCGGCGTAACGAATCGATAACCGACGTTCCGGACGGTCCCGATCAGCGACTCGTGCTCGGGGCCGAGCTTGGCGCGCAGCCGCCGGACATGGACGTCGACCGTGCGGGTGCCGCCGAAGTAGTCGTAGCCCCAGACCTCCTGGAGCAGCTGGGCGCGGGTGAAGACGCGGCCCGGGTGCTGCGCGAGGTACTTCAGGAGCTCGAACTCCTTGAAGGTGAGGTCGAGGACGCGCCCCTTGAGCTTGGCGCTGTACGTGGCCTCGTCCACCGACAGGTCGCCGTTGCGGATCTCCATCGGGGAGTCGTCGCCGGCCATCTGCTGCCGGCCCATGGCCAGCCGCAGGCGGGCCTCGACCTCGGCGGGTCCGGCGGTGTCGAGCAGCACGTCGTCGATGCCCCAGTCGGCGGTGACGGCCGCCAGTCCGCCCTCGGTCACCACGAGGACGAGGGGACAGCCGGGGCCGGTGGAGCGCAGCAGCTGGCAGAGGCTGCGGACCTGGGGGAGGTCACGCCGGCCGTCGATGAGGATGACGTCGGCACCGGGGGTGTCGACGAGGGCGGGGCCCTCGGCCGGAGCCACGCGCACGTTGTGCAGCAGCAGCCCGAGCGCGGGCAGAACCTCCGTCGACGGCTGGAGAGCGTTGGTCAGGAGCAGCAGAGAACTCATATGTCTGGTTCCTCCTCGGTCCCTGCGAGGACGTGGTGCGATGCGGCACTGCTCTGCGATCCCGGGGCCCGTACACCGGCGGCCACCTGCTGTTCTCCGCCTTGTATACAACGCTTCCGAAAGCACAAAAGGACCCGGGGGCAACGCTGCCCGAGTCCTCTACCCAGCAGAATAGCCCACATGAGCAACGCTCCGGCAGGCCAAGCGGCACGTTCCACCCCTGTTCGTCCGGCATGTGAGACGCCGCCGGTGAGCGGAACCGCGCCGTCGCGGACGTTTCTGCACACCACGGACGGTGTGCGGATCGACGCCCGGTACGCACCGGGCCCGGCCGTATACGAAACCCTGACGCCCTCCACTGATCACCCGGCGTTCGTCGTGGCGCACGGGTTCACCGGTGATCTGGACAAGCCGCATGTGCGCCGGGTCGCCGCCGCTCTCGCGCGCCACGGCGCCGTGGTCACGTTCTCCTTCCGGGGCCACGGGGCGTCCGGCGGGCACTCGACGGTCGGCGACCGCGAGATCCTCGATCTCTCGGCGGCGGTGGCGTGGGCGCGGGAACAGGGGCACGCGCGCGTGGTGACCGTCGGCTTCTCCATGGGCGGCTCGGTGGTGCTGCGGCACGCGGCACTCCATGCCGGGGAGGCCGACGCGGTGGTGTCGGTGAGCGCCCCGGCCCGCTGGTACTACCGGGGCACGGTCCCGATGCGCCGTGTGCACTGGCTGATCACCCGCCCCGAGGGCCGCCTCCTCGGCCGCTACGGACTGCGCACCCGCATCCACCACCGGGGCTGGGACCCCGTCCCGCTGTCGCCGGTCGAGGCGGTGCCCCGGATCGCGCCGACGCCGCTGCTCATCGTGCACGGCGACCGCGACGGCTACTTTCCCCTCGACCACCCCCGCATGCTGGCCGAGGCCGCCGGTGGCCACGGCGAACTGTGGCTGGAGCCCGGCATGGGCCACGCCGAGCACGCGGCGGGCGACGCCCTCCTGACCCGTATCGGGGACTGGGCCGTCCGCGCGGCGGGCTAGCCTGACCGTAGTCAGAGCCAGGTTCTGCCGATCGACTCGAGGACGGGATGGCAAAGGTCACGGTGCGCTACTGGGCGGCCGCGAAGGCGGCGGCGGGCATCGCCGAGGAGCACTTCGACGCGTCGACGCTCGCGGAGGCGCTCGACGGCGTGCGCGAGCGACACCCCGGTGAACTGGTGCGCGTGCTGCAGCGATGCTCGTTCCTCGTCGACGGTGACCCCGTGGGCACCCGCGGGCATGAGACGGTACGGCTGGCCGAGGGCGGCACGGTCGAGGTGCTCCCGCCGTTCGCAGGAGGGTGACCACACCGATGAGCAACCAGCCGCCCTACGAGGGCGCGTACGACGCCGGGTACGACCCGTACCGGCAGGGGCAGCCGCAGTACGGGCAGCAGCAGCCCCCGTACCAGCAGGGACAGCCCGACCACCGGCAGGGCCGACCCGAGTACCAGGAGGGGCAGCCGCAGTACCAGGAGGGGCAGCCGCAGTACCAGCAGGGCGGCGGGTCTCCGCACCAGCAGGGACACACCTCGTACCCGCAGGACCGGCCCCACCCCCGGCAGGCGCCGCAGTACCAGCAGGCCCCGTACCCGGAGCAGCCCTACGGCGGCGCGCACACCCAGCAGTGGGAGGGCAGGACCTGGGACACCCAGGCCCACCAGACCCCCGCGTACGTCCCGCAGCAGCCGCCGGAGAGCGGGCAGTGGGCGCAGCAGTCGCAGTCCTACGAGCCGCTCCGGCCGGCCCCCGAGGCCCACGCCGCTCCGGAGGCGCCGCTCACGGCGGCTCAGCGGGCCCGGCTCGAAGGGCGGTCGCCGATCATCGAGCCCGGACTGCAGCCCGCCGCGCTCACCGCGGTGCTCGGACTGCTGATGGCCGGTGGCGCCGCGCTCGGCACGTACGCCCTGCTCGTCCCGCTGGTCCTGCTCCAGGCCGTCACGGCCGCGGGCTGGTTCCGGCTGAACGGCATGTGGCCCGCCCGGCAGGGCATCGCGCTGGCGTTCGCGGGCGCGCTGACCGCCGACGTGGCGCTGCTGGTCGCGGGCCGCGAACAGGCGCCGGCCGCGATCCTCGGCACGCTCGGGGTGTGGGTGCTGCTGACCCTCGTGCTGCAACTGCGCTCGCACGCCGACCCGGACACCCGGATGTACGGCCTGATGGCGACCGTCGTCTCGGCCGCGCTCGCGGTCATCGCCACCGGCCACCTGGCCGCCGAGCCGGACGCGGTCGTCGTCGGCGCCGTCGCGGTGGCCGTGGCCGTCCTGGCCCGCGCGCTGCCGCTGCCGACGCCGGCCTCCGTAGCCGTCGCGCTGCTCGCGGCGGCGGGCGCGGGCATCGCGGTCGCCGGCATGACCGGTGTCGGCAGCGGCGCGGGTGCGCTGCTCGGCGCGGCGGCCGGCGCGTGCGCGCTGATCGGTCACCGGGCGGCGAGCTACGACTACCCCTCCCGGTTCGTCCACTTCACCGCCGGTGTGGCGCTGCCGCTGAGCGCCGCGGCGCCGGTGCTGTGGGTACTGGGGCGGGCGCTGGTCTGACCTGCCGCCTGTCACAGGTGATCGACAAAATCCCGGCAGGTGTTCGGTTCCGCGTTACGGTGACCGTCGTCCGTGACTGACCGCCGGGGTGGGGATACATGCGCGCGCTGCGAGTACTTCTGATCGTCGTCGTGATCCTCGGCGGCCTGTTCGTGGCCGCCGACCGGCTCGCCGTCGGCTTCGCCGAGGACGAGGTCGCGGACCGGCTGCGGACCTCCGAGGGCCTCGCCGGCACCCCCGAGGTGGCCATCAACGGCTTCCCGTTCCTCACCCAGGTCGCCGGCGGCGGGCTGGACGACGTCGAGATAGGCATCCAGAACTACGAGGCGGCCGCCGGCGACGGCGAGCGGATCCGTATCGACGACCTGCGGGCCGCCATGTCGGGCGTCGAGTTCTCCGGCGACTTCGGCTCCGCCACGGCCGCCTCCGCGACCGGCACCGCGACGATCGCGTACGACGAACTGCTGAAGGCCGCGAAGTCCGAGCCCACCGAGGTGGCCCCCGGTGTCACCGCCCGGGTGGTGAGCCTCTCCGACGGCGGGGGCGGCAAGATCGAGGTCGGTCTGGAGATCGACGCCCCGGTGATCGGGACCAAGCAGCTCGCGGTGCTCAGCACGGTCGGCGTCGAGGGCGACAAGGTCGAGGTGCGCACCGACTCGCTGCCGGACCTGGCGGGCCTCGACCTCGCCGAGAACGCGGTCCGTGAGATCACCGACTTCCAGCAGGCCATCGACGACCTGCCGGGCGGCGTACGGCTCGACAAGGTCGAGGCGGGGCCGAAGGGCCTGGAGATCTCGGTGCGGGGTTCGGACGTGCGGCTGGCCGGGTAGTACCGGTCCGGGACGCCGAACGGCCGTCCGACAGGCGAGACGCCCCCGTCCGCACCGCAGTTGCGTGGCGGGGAGAAGGCGCCCGGGAGCCGTGCCACGGCTCGCCGGGCGCTTCTTTATCCCGTATTCCGGACGATCGTGTCTCACGATGCGACATGGCGGTGACACGCCCGCCGCTCCGTCCCTAAGCTCGACAGCATGAAGCGACAGGCGGATCTGACGAAGCGGCGGGCAGTGGACCTGTGCCGTGTCGCCGCCATGCTCTGTCGCACCTTCTGAGCGGAAGCTCCGACTTCCGCGTTTCCCCTGCCCAGCTCAGGGCTATTCGTGCGCCATGCCGGGCTTCGGCCTCGCGCACCCCTTCGCACTCGCACGCCCCGCCGCAACTGCCCCGGAGGAGAAAGAGCATGAGCCGTAGCGACGTCCTGGTCGACGCCGACTGGCTGCAGGAGCACCTGGACGATTCGAACCTCGCCATCGTCGAGGTCGACGAGGACACCTCCGCCTACGAGAAGAACCACATCAGGAACGCCGTCCGGATCGACTGGACCAAGGACCTCCAGGACCCGGTCCGCCGTGACTTCGTCGACCAGGAGGGCTTCGAGAAGCTCCTGTCGGCGAAGGGCATCGCCAACGACACGCTGGTGGTCCTCTACGGCGGCAACAACAACTGGTTCGCCTCGTACGCCTACTGGTACTTCAAGCTCTACGGCCACGACAACGTCAAGCTGCTCGACGGTGGCCGCAAGAAGTGGGAGCTGGACGCCCGCGAGCTGGTCGAGGAGGTCCCCGAGCGGGCCGCCACCGACTACAGCGCCAAGCCGCAGGACCTCTCGATCCGCGCCTTCCGCGACGACGTGGTCGCCGCGATCGGTTCGCAGAACCTGGTCGACGTCCGCTCGCCCGACGAGTTCTCCGGCAAGCTGCTCGCCCCCGCCCACCTGCCGCAGGAGCAGTCGCAGCGGCCGGGCCACATCCCGACCGCCCGCAACATCCCGTGGTCGAAGAACGCCAACGACGACGGCACCTTCAAGTCGGACGAGGAGCTCAAGGAGCTCTACACCGACGAGCAGGTCGACCTCGCCACGGACACCATCGCCTACTGCCGCATCGGTGAGCGCTCCGCGCTGACCTGGTTCGTCCTGCACGAGCTGCTCGGCGTGGAGAACGTCAAGAACTACGACGGCTCCTGGACCGAGTACGGCTCCCTCGTCGGCGTGCCGATCGAGCTCGGCGCCAACAAGTGACCTCCCACGACCGGCCCTCCGGTCAGACCCTTCTGGAGACATAGATGTGCGGAGCGAAAGCCGGCGGCCCCGACGCCTCGACGATCAAGCCCGGTGAGACCACCATCCAGGGTCACGTGACCCGCGACGGCGAGCCCGTGACGGGCTACGTCCGTCTGCTGGACTCGACGGGCGAGTTCACGGCGGAGGTGCCGACGTCCGCGACGGGTCAGTTCCGCTTCTACGCCGCCGAGGGCACCTGGACGCTGCGCGCCCTCGTCCCCGGCGGTGCCACCGCCGACCGCACGGTCGTCGCCCAGCAGGGTGGCCTGGCGGAGGTCGCGATCGCGGTCTGACGACCCGGCGCCGATCGCGGGGCCGCGTCCCGGGTGGCACACCCGGGACGCGGCCCTTTCGCGTGCGCTTCGCGGCCGCGGACCTACGCTGGAGGTATGTACGCGCGCCGACGGCACGTCTACTTCGCGATGATGGGCGTCTGCATCGGGCTGTTCGTCCTGGCCTGGGGAGTCGTGCGCCTGTGGTCGACCCCGGCGGCGGTGGGCATGTGCGTGGTGGCCATGGTGATCCCGCCCGTGGCGGCGATGGTCGCCAACCGCAGGGGGCCCGACGACCGCTGGTGGGACGATCCCTCCGGTGATCCGCAGTCCGACGAGTGGTGGGACGAGCTGGACGGCAAGAAGAAGCCGCGGTAGGAAGACGGGCATGTCGCCCGCAAGACTGTCCACCGTGGTGCTGGACGCGCACGACGCGCACGAACTGGCCGGCTTCTACCTGCGTCTGCTGGGGTACGAGGTGCGCCGCGAGGAGCCCCACTGGGTGCTCATCGGCCCGCCGCCGGGCACGGCGGGCATCGCCCTCGCGTTCGAGACGGAGCCCGGGTACGTACGCCCGGTCTGGCCGACCCGCGACCCCGGCGACCAGCAGATGATGCTCCACCTCGATGTCGAGGTCGACGACCTGGAGGCGGAGACCGCGCGGGCGCTCGCCGAGGGCGCGACCCTCGCGGCGTACCAGCCGCAGCCCGACGTACGGGTCCTCTACGACCCGTCGGGCCACCCGTTCTGCCTCTGGACGGAAACCCCTCCGCCCGCTCAGTAGACGAGGGCTTGCGTGTCCTCCGCGAGCGCCTCCTGCACGAACACCTGGGCGCCCGCGATCCGCACGCCCTCGATGACGTCCTTCTCCGTGATGTCCCGGCGGGCCGCGCACTGCGTGCACAGCGTGAGGCGCCCGGCGGCCAGCACCGAGTCGAGCAGGTCCGGCAGCGGTGCGGCGTGCGGCAGTTCGAACTCGGCGGCCCGCCCCGGCAGCGCGAACCAGGCGGACTCACCGGTCAGCCAGAGAGACACGTCCACACCGCTCGCCACCGCCACCGCGGCCACGGTGAACGCCTGCGAACACCGCTCGGGGGCGTCGGCGCCCGCCGTCACCTTGATCACTAGCTTCTTCGCCATGGTCGAATCGTAATCAAGATCGCCGCAACCCCGGGTGCGGACCATGAGTCACCTGTGGGGCGCGGGAAGGGAATCCGCGCCTCATGTCCTGTGGGGGGCGTCTTGGAAGACTCTGGAAGACCGGGCACGACACGGACGGCCGAGGCCGACGAGGGCGCGGGTACGGCCGCCGCCTCCGGCACGGCCGCCGAGGGAACCGGCGCCGGACCCGCCACCCCGGCCGCCGACACCGCGCCGGTGACGGAGGCGGCTACAGGCACCGCGCCCGTGACGGAGACGGCTTCCGGTGCTGCGGTGGTCACCGACACCGCGCCGGTGACGGAGACGGCCCCCGGTACCGACAGCGCGGCGGTCACCGAGACGGCCACCGGCGCTGTCGCCGCCGGGGTCGCCGACACCGCCGGTGCTGCTCCGCCACGCCGGCGGGGCCGTACCGCGCTGCTGATCGCCGGTGCGGCCGTCCTCGGTGTCGTCGCCGGTACGTGCGTCGGATACCAGGTGCAGGCCGGCAGGGAGCCGACACCGTTGCCGCCGCTGTCGCAGCCGGTGGTGCCACGGGCGACGGGTCCCGCCCCCGAGCCGTTGTCGGCCGCGCAGGACCGCAAGGTGCGTGTCGACGGCGACCTGCGCAAGCTGCTGCTGAAGAGGCCCGCCGGGACGAAGGACGCCGACTGGCAGATGGGGGCCGACGGCTGGCTGGACATCACGGACTACGCCGGCGACTTCACCGATCCCACCTTGAAGTTCAACTCCCTCGTCACGGACGAGTTCCGCCGGGCCGCCGTCGTCGGCTGGGAGACGCACGACTCGTACGACGTGGAGATCCGGCTGGTGCAGTTCCGCCAGGAGGAGAGCCTGGTGGCCGCCGATTCGGCCGACAACCACAAAGGGTGGGCCGAGAAGGACGACGGCGTGCAGAGCCGGCCCATCCCGGGGACGGGCGAGGGCATGGCGTACGTCGACACCCGGCCGGAGGGCCGGCCCGGGTACGTGCCCGTCTACCAGGCCCAGGCGCACGCCTCGCGCGGGGACATCGCGATGGAGATCTGGATCTACGGCGAACGGCCGGTCGCCATGAAGACGATCATGAGCTTGGCCGAGCGGCAGATGGAGCGGCTGTGAGTGGAACCGAGGCAGAGACGGAGCGGTCACCCGAGCGGGAGCCGCAGTCGCGGCAGGAGGCGGCGGACACCCCGGTGCGCCGGTCCGTACGGCGTGGCCGCCTGGCGGCCGTCGCGGGCTGCCTGCTGCTCGCCGGATCGATGGTCGCCGGGGTGTGCGCGACCGTCGTGACCGTACGGGGGGCGGACCGCGACGCGGGCGACCCGCGCTGGAAGTTCCCGAAGGACCAGGCCGCGGCCCGCGAGGCCCACGAGGCGCCGGAGTCCGACGGGCTCGCCGCGGTGCTGGTGCCGTACGGGACCGACGGCTGGGTCCGCGGACCCGACCTCGCGGAGTTCGGCTCCGACGCCGAGCTGAGCGGCGCCCAGGCCACGGCGCTGAGCAAGGAGTCACTGCGGGGCGTGCCCCGCTCCCTGCGCAAGGAACTGGAGAAGCGCATCGACCGGCAGCGTGCGGCCGGAATGGCGATGCGCAGCTACGTCAGCGGGGAGTCGATCACGTATCTCCGCAACGAGGAGATCTTCTCGGCGACCATCGTGCTGACCCGGATGGAGAACCGGGCCGCGGTCCGTGATCTCGACGAGTCGCATCAGAGGCTGTACGACGCACTGGGCGCCCGCAAGGGGCCGAAGATCAAGGGCCACAAGGACGCCGGGTGCTTCCGTTCCCCGCAGGCGGACGAGGACGAACTACGCGCGATGCTCTGCTCCGCCCATGTCGGCCAGGTGCTGGTCACCGTCGCCGCGGCCGGTACCGAGACGCTCGACAGCGGCGCGGTCGCCGCCCTCGTACGCACCCAACTCGACCGGATCGCCGAGCCGGGGAAGGCGATATGACCGACCGGACCACACAGGCGGAGCCAGTCGCTCCGACACAGACCGAGCCGCTCACTGAACCGCAGACCGAGCCGCTCACCGAGCCGCCGCAGTCCACCGACGCGCCGAAGCCCCCCGTGGCCGCCGTCGCCGCGCCCAGAGATCGCCGCGTCCTGCGGGCCGTGGCGCGCTGGACCGCGGCCGTGGCCGTGTTCGCGGCCGTCGGCACGGCCACCGCCTACGGGATCACGGGCATGACGCGCACGGACGTCCCCGGCCTGGCCACGGAGTCGGACGGGCGCTGGGACTACCCCGAGCTGACCGTGCCGCCGCTGCCGTCCGGCAGCCCGGGGCCGCTGGCCGAGACCAACACGGCCGGCGCCCACCACGCCGATCTGCGCGCCCTCGTGCTGCCCGCCCCCGCCGGGGCGAAGGAGGACAAGGCGCTGCGCGGCGCGGACGGCTGGCTGCCGACCGAGGACTACCTCGCGGAGTACGCGGAGGAGGGCCGCGAGGAACTGGGGCAGAAACTGGTCGACACCGGTCTGCGGCACATCGCCGCCCGCGGCTGGACCGCCCCGGACGGGACCCGGACCCGGGTCTATCTGCTCCAGTTCGACACCGCCCAGGTCGTCGACGTGGAGATCGCCATGGACAACGTCGCGTTCGCCTCACCGGTGCATCCGCTGCGCGGCGCCCACGAGGCCGTCCAGGACGAGGACTTCCCGGAGTCGGCCGCGGTCACCGGGGTCGCCCGGGTCGCCTACACGGAGCCCGAGCCCTACGGCGGCGAGCAGGTCCGCCAGGCGTATCTGTCCGCGGGTGACGTGTACGCGGTGATCGTGCAGTCCCGCAAGGGCGGGGCGCCCGCCGTCCCGTTCCAGCAGACGGTCGTCCTGCAGAGTCAGCTGCTGCGCTGAGGGCACCTCACAGAGAGGGCCGGGCCCCATCCGCGTAAGCTGGGGCCCGGCCTTGTGCACCACGCACCCCGCTCACCTAGGAGCATCCCGTGATCCTCTTCTTCGAAATCCTCCTGGTCCTGGTCTGCGTCGGCGTCCTCGCCTTCACCGGTCTGGCCGTGAAGAAGCTGTATCAGGGCCAGCGCTGACCCACCCCCCTGTCCGTACGAGAAGTCTGAGCTGCTCATGATCGAGATCCCGTCCGACCTCCACAAGGACCTCGTCCCCCTCGTCTTCCTGCTCGGCGACTGGGCCGGCGCCGGCGTGCACGACTTCCCCGGTGACGAGAAGTGCAACTTCGGGCAGGAGGTCTCCTTCACGCACGACGGCCGGGACTTCCTGGAGTACCGGTCCCACAGCTGGGTCCTCGACCAGGACGGCAACAAGGTCCGGCCGCTGGAGTCCGAGCACGGTTTCTGGCGCATCGACGCCGCCCGCAAGGTCGAGGTCACGATGACCCGCGACGACGGCGTCATCGAGATCTGGTACGGCGAGCTGGCCGACCAGAAGCCGCAGATCGACCTGGTCACCGACGCCGTCGCGCGCACCGCGGCCTCCCGCCCGTACAGCGGGGGCAAGCGGCTGTACGGCTACGTCAAGAGCGACCTGATGTGGGTCGGCGAGAAGCAGACCCCCGAGGTCGAACTGCGGCCCTACATGTCCGCGCAGCTGAAGAAGGTCGTCACGCCGGAGGACGTCGAGCGCTGGGCCAAGGCCCTGCCGGGCGACCTGCCGGACGACGGGATCGCTTTCTTCAAGTAGCCATAGACTCGGGGGTGTGGTGAGCACCGACTGGAAGAGCGACCTCAGGCAGCGCGGCTACCGGCTGACGCCGCAGCGGCAACTCGTGCTCGAAGCCGTGGACACCCTGGAGCACGCGACCCCCGACGAGATCCTCGCCGAAGTGCGCAGGACGGCGTCGGGGGTCAACATCTCCACCGTCTACCGGACCCTGGAGCTCCTGGAGGAGCTCGGGCTGGTCAGCCATGCCCATCTCGGGCACGGGGCGCCGACCTACCACCTGGCCGACCGGCACCACCACCTCCACCTCGTCTGCCGCGACTGCACCGACGTCATCGAGGCGGATGTCTCCGTGGCCGCCGAGTTCACGGCCAAGCTGCGGGAGACGTTCGGCTTCGACACCGACATGAAGCACTTCGCGATCTTCGGCCGGTGCGCGGGCTGCACGGCGGCGGCCTCCGCGGGAGGTTCTGCCCAGGGCTCCGTGCCGGGCTCCGCTCCGGCTTCGACCGGCAAGAGTGCGCCTACCGGGTCGTAGGCTTGTGCGTATGAAGAGCCCCCTGCTGTCCCTGCCCGGCGCCGTCCCCGCCGAAGGGGTGGACGAAGGTGTCGCCGCCCACTACGGCGACCTGTTCCGCGAGCAGCGCGCCCTCGCCGACGGCACCGGTTTCGTCGACCTCTCGCACCGCGGGGTCATCACCGTCACCGGCGACGACCGGCTGAGCTGGCTGCATCTGCTGCTCACCCAGCACGTCAGCGACCTGCCCGTCGGCGAGGCCACCGAGGCGCTGGTCCTGTCCGCGAACGGCCACATCGAGCACGCGCTCTATCTCGTGGACGACGGCACCACCGTCTGGGCCCATGTCGAACCCGGCACCCAGGACGCGCTGATCGCGTACCTGGAGTCGATGAAGTTCTTCTACCGGGTGGAGGTCGCCGACCGCACGGCCGATGTCGCCGTGGTCCATCTGCCGGCCGGTTCCATCGCCGAGGTGCCGGACGGGGCGGCCGTACGGGAGACGGCCCACGGGCGTGATGTCTTCCTGCCGCGCGCCGACCTGGAGCCGTACACCGCGAAGAGCGGACCCGCGGCCGGGATCCTGGCGTACGAGGCGCTGCGCGTCGAGCAGCACCGGCCCCGGCTCGGCTTCGAGACCGACCACCGCACCATCCCGCACGAACTGGGCCTGATCGGCACGGCCGTCCATCTGCAGAAGGGCTGCTACCGCGGCCAGGAGACGGTCGCCCGGGTGCAGAACCTGGGCAAGCCGCCGCGCCGGCTCGTCTTCCTCCACCTCGACGGCAGCGAGGTGCATCTGCCGCCGGCCGGCACCGAGCTGCGGCTCGCGGACGACGGCCCCGACGGCCGCAAGATCGGTTTCGTGACGACCTCCGCACGCCACCACGAGCTGGGGCCCGTGGCGCTGGCACTGGTGAAGCGGAACGTACCCGTGGACGCGCGCCTGGTGGCCGACACGACGGCCGCCGCCCAGGAAGTCGTCGTCGAGCCGTAGGAGGCCCTGTCCGGGCGGCCGGTCAGATCTCCAGCAGGACCGTGAACGGGCCGTCGTTGGTCAGACCGACCCGCATCCGCGCGCCGAACCGGCCCGTGCGCACCGTCGCGCCCAGCGCGCGCAGCTGCGCGACCACCTCGTCGACCAGCGGCTCGGCCACCTCGCCGGGGGCGGCCGCGTTCCAGGTGGGGCGCCGGCCCTTGCGGGCGTCGCCGTACAGGGTGAACTGGCTGATCACCAGGAGAGGGGCGTCGATGTCGCTGCACGACTTCTCGTCGTGCAGCATCCGCAGCGTCCACAGCTTCCGGGCCAGTTGCGCCGCCTTCTCCTCGCTGTCCTCGTGTGTCACGCCGACCAGGACACACAGCCCCTCGCCGGTGATCTCCCCGACGGTCTCGCCGTCGACGTCGACGCTCGCGCCGTCCACCCTCTGCACCACTGCACGCATGCGCCCCATCATGCCCGGCCGCGTCACAGAGCTTCGCGGATGGTCCGTACCAGCGCTCTTTCTGATCCCTGAGCCCCCATCTGGGGCCGTTCGGGGGCACTCGGTCACATAGCGGCTACTCGGAGTGGCACGATGCTTGGCACACGCCGGTCGAGGGGACGGTTGAGGCACATGAGAACACCGAGTACCGGGCAGCCGCCTGGGGCTGTCTCGTTGACCGAAGCGGAAGCCGGGGAGCCACTGCGGCCACCCGTGCAACGCACGGACAGTCCGCAGTTGCCGCCCGATCCGCCCGCGCACGATCTGACCACGCTGAGCCTGGCCGAACTGCGCACCCTGCGCCGGGACGCCCAGCGCGACGAGGCGGATCTCAGCTACGTACGACGACTGCTGCAGGGGCGTATCGACATCCTGCGCGCGGAGCTCGCCCGCAGGGGACCGGCCTCGCTGGTGGACACGGGCACGGCGGAGGCGTCCGTCGTCCAGCGGCTGCCGGAGATCCTCACGGACGCCCCGGCCCGGCACCGCTCCTCCGCACGTCACGTCACGCTGGGCACACCGCACAACGAGGCGTACCGGCGGCTGGCCGCGGAGATGCTGGCCGAGGTCGAGCTGTCCGCCCTGGACGCCCGCACGGACGGGGAACTGACCGCCGCGATGGGGCGCCTCGTGCGGTACGAGCAGCAGGTGTCGCGGCGCCGGCAGCGGCTGCAGCGGATGGCGGACGAGTGCAGCGCGGAGATCGCGCGGCGCTACCGGGAGGGGGAGGCGCAGGTCGACGACCTGCTGATGTGAGGCGGGGTGGCGCGGCTCCGTCAGGTTCCGCCCGGTGCGGCTCGCACGAGCCCGTCGGGCGGCCCTCGGCCCCGGACGGCCCCGGACGCGGGGTCGGGGCTCAGGACGCGGACCCGTCCCACGGGGACGGCGCGGCCCCGCGGGGGAAAACCCCGCGACACCCGAGCCCGGGTATGCCTACCGTGCATTCATGACGCGCCGCGACGAGCTCCCCGTACGCCCGATCACCGAAGCCGAGTTCGCGGCGTGGCAGCGCGCCATGAGCGTCGGCTTCCTGCAGAGGCCCACCCTGACCGAGGAGCAACTGCAGGCGCGGCGGGCACAGTTCGTGCCGGGGCGGCTGCTCGGGGCGTTCGACGGGGACCGGTGCGTGGCGACGTTCCGTTCGTTCGCGCAGGAGATCACCGCTGTGGGCGGCGCCTCCGTGCCCGCCGACGCCGTCTCGAACGTCACCGTCAGTCCCACGCACCGCCGCCGCGGTCTGCTCAGCCGCATGATGAGCCAGGACCTGAAGGCGGCGAAGGAGCGCGGGGACGTCGTCGCGACGCTGGTCGCCGCGGAGTACCCGATCTACGGCCGCTACGGCTTCGGCCCCGCCACCACGGCCGCCGAGTGGACCGTCGACGTACCGCGCACCGGTCTGGACCGCCGCTGGTCGGGGCCCCAGGACGGCGGCCGGATCGACCTGGTCGAGGCCGAGGAGGTCCGCAAGCTCGGCCCCGAACTGCACGCACGCCTGCGGCGGACGCAGCCGGGCGCGGTCAGCCGCGGCGAGCTGTGGTGGCGGCTCAACACCGGCGCCGTCCGCTTCGGCAGCTCCTGGACCGAGCCGTACTACGCCGCCTACCGCTCGGCCGCCGGTGAGATCGAGGGCCTGGTCTCCTACGAGTCGGACGACGCGTGGCACGGCAAGCAGCCGCAGAACACGGCCGACGTGAACTGGCTGATCGCCGTGACACCGGCCGCCGAGCGTGCCCTGTGGCACTTCCTGTGCTCGATCGACTGGGTCACGCACGTGAAGTCGGGCTGGCGGGCCCCGGACGACCTGCTCCCGATGTTTCTGCCGGACCCGCGCGCCGCCCGCCTGACCGGGCAGGCGGACTGGCTGTGGGTGCGGGTGCTGGACGTCGTACGGGCGCTGGAGGCGCGGACGTACGAGGGCTCGGGGGCGCTGGTGCTGGAGGTCGTGGACGCCGGCGGGTTCACGGGCGGGCGGTACCGGCTGGAGGCGTCGGAGCAGGGCGCGTCCTGCGCGCCGAGCGACCGGAGCCCCGATCTCACGCTGGACGTCGCCGACCTGGCGGCGCTGTGGCTGGGCGACGAGTCGGCGGTACGGCTGGCCGCGCTGGGGCGGGTCCGGGAAGAACGAGCGGGCGCCGCCCGTTCGGCCGACGCCCTGCTCCGCACGTCCAGGCGGCCTTGGTGCCCGGACCTGTTCTAGTGCTCCCCTCTGCCGGCGACGGTGGACGGTTTCGCTATCCGTAGCGTGCTCTTCAGTTGTGGCTGTGCTTGTTCGGTTGTGGCTGTGCACGTAGCGCTGTTCAGTTGTGGCTGTTCGTTTCGTCCCTGTGCAGTTGTCGCTGTGCAGTTGTGGCTGTACCGACCGACCCAGCTCCCGGCTCCCCTCCGGAAGGGAGCTTGGTCAGCCCGTCTGGGCGAGCAGCATCACCAGGAGCACTGCTCCGATGCCGCCGATCATGGTGTTCTTGGCCTTGATCCCGATGGTGAGCGCGACCAGGGCGACGATGCCCATCGGTCCGAACTTCCACTGGATGAACTGTTCGACCCCGATGGCCAGGGTGGCGATGACGATGGCGATGAGCGGCATTCGGTCCCCCTTCGCAAGTCCCGCTCTGGTGGCCAACCCTCGTGACTTTTGACCATGTTGCAGAAGTTGGCTACCAACTTCACTTCAGTTATCTCCACTTGGAAGCGTCTCATAACCACCTACATCTGAACTGACGTAAGATGGCGAGAAGTTGTAGTGTTTGGTCGTGGAGCCGGAACACGTCTCCGTCAATGGACGGAAGCGGCCACAGTCGCCACACATGTCACACCGTGAGGTGGCCGACGAGCTGCGCGCGCGGATCAAGGACCGGGACCTGCGGCCGGGCCAGCGCATGCCCACCCAGGCGGCGCTGGCGGAGGAGTTCGGCGTGGACCGGGGGACGGTGCGGCAGGCCCTGCGCATCCTGCAGGACGAGCGCCTGCTCACCAACGTGTCCAAGGGGAGCCCGGCGACGGTGGCGGTCGACCCGGGCCGGATGCCCGCCGGTCCCGAAGCCCCGCCGCAGCCCACCACCGTCGCCCTCGCTCCCCGCGTGGCGGACGCCTTCGCCGCGTCGCACGTCGAGATCGACGCCCTGTGTCTGACCTCGATATCGCTCACCCTCTCGATCGGCGAGCCACTGCGCCGGATCCACGCGGGAGAGCTGAAACCGGCCAAGGTCGACGTACGGGTCCTGCTGCCCAGCCGGAAGATCGATCTCGCCTTTCCGACGCCGGTGGACCTCGACGCGGCGGACACGGGCCGGCTGCACCGGCGGTGGCTGGCGATGCGCAACGCCCAGGGGCGGGTCCTCCAGCACAATCTGCTGGCGCTGCGCTCGTCGCACGGGATCGACGTGCGGGTCTCCTATCGCGCTCTGCCGTTCACCCCTCCGGTGAAGCTCTACCTGCTCAACGGCGCGGAAGCGCTGTTCGCGTACTACACGCTCGGGCGCCGCGAGGCGGAGATCGACGACGAACAGCTGGAGCTGTACGACGCCGAAGGCACCCGGTCGATGCTGTTCGCCTTCGACCGGGCGGGCGGGCTGCGCGACGCGACGTTCGTGGAGCAGTCCCGGCTGTGGTTCGACGCGCTGTGGGAGACGATCAGTTCGGAACTGGTGCTCACGAACTGACGCCCCCCGGGAGTGCGGCTGGTTCACATGGCGGGCCCGGTCACAAGGACCGCGAGCACGACGGCTCCTATGGAGCTGACGGTCGGGCTCTTCGCCTTGATGCCTATGGCGAGCAGGAGCAGGCCGACGACGCCCGTCGCGCCGTACTGCCAGGCGACGATCTGCTCGAAGCCGATGACGAAGACCGCGGAGAGGAGTGCGAGGACCGGCACGGTGGTTCCCCCTTCTGGCAGCCGGTGAGGCAAAGCTTCCGCCAACTCGGTTGAGGTGGCGCAAAGTTGGTGACCAACTCTGACTAAGTTGTCCCCACTTGGCGGATGTCCATAAACAACTTGCAGGCAACTGCCCTTAGATGGTCCTGAGTTGTAACGTTTGGTCGTGACCCAGGAGAACGTGGAAGTGAACGGCAGCAGAAGGCTCTCGCCCCAGGAGATCGCCGACTCCCTGCGGGACCGCATCCGCAGCGGTGACCTGAAGGCGGGCGACCGCCTGCCCACCCAGGCCGAACTCGCCGAGGAGTTCGGCGTGGAGCGCGGCGCCGTCCGCCAGGCCCTGCGCGCTCTCCAGGAGGACGGTCTCCTCAGCAACGTCAGCAAGGGCAGCCCGCCGCGGATCGCGGAACCGGCGGCGGCCAGCGGCGAGCCCCAGCCCACGATGGTCGGCCTCGCCCCCCGGCTGACGGCGGCCTTCCACGAACCGCACGTCCGCATCGACGCGGCCTGCCTGACCGCCGAGTCCCTGATGCTGGCGATGAGCGAGCCGGTCCGCGCGATCTACGAGGGCCGTGTGCGTCCCACGTCGATCGACGCCCGCATCCTGCTGCCCTCCCAGGACATCAACCTCGCCTTCCCGATCTCGGTCGAGAAGGGCGGTGACGAGGACCCGGTGCACCAGCGCTGGCTGACGCAGCGCAACGCGCAGGGCCAGGTCCTCCAGCACAACCTGCGTGCCCTGCGCTCCTCGCACGGCATCGATGTGCGGGTCACGTTCCGCGCGCTGCCGTTCACCCCGCCGGTGAAGCTGTACCTCCTCAACGAGCGGGAGGCGCTGATCGCGTACTACATGGTCACCCGCCGCGCCGAGGACGACGGCAGCGGGCCGCTGGACATGTACGACGTCCTCGGTCGTGAGTCCCTCCTCTTCTCGTTCGAACAGCACTCCGGCCGCCGGGACGCGGCCTTTGTGGAGCAATCGCAGAGGTGGTTCAACGCCCTCTGGGAAACCATCACGACGGACCTGACACTCTTTGAGTGACTTCTGATGTGACGCAGACTGATGCGGTGACAGCTGAGACCGGCACCGAGAGCCGCGACGAGTACGAAAGGGTGCGGGCCCTCACCGCGTCCGCGCGCGCGGTCCTCTGGGACTTCGACGGCCCGATCTGCCGGCTGTTCGCCGGCCACTCGGCGGAGAACGTGGCGAGGGGCCTCGTCGAGTGGCTGGAGGGGAGGGGCTTGCGGGGGCTGCTGACGGAGCGGGAGCGGCTGTCCCTGGACCCGCACGCCGTCCTGCGCGCCGTCGACCGGCGGCAGCGCGGCAGTGACCTGGTGGTCGAACTGGAGGCGCGTCTCACCGGAGAGGAGCGGAAGGCCGCCCCTCTGGCGATGCCCACGGGGTACGCCGATCCGCTGATACGCACCTGGGCCGCGTCGGGATCGCGGTTGGCGGTCACGACCAACAATTCCCCCGACGTGGTCCGCGAGTACCTGGCGGGCCGCGGACTCCTCGGCTGCTTCGCGCCTCACGTCTACGGCCGCACCCAGGACCTCCACCACCTCAAGCCCCACCCGAACTGTCTCGACCGGGCCCTGCGGGCCCTCGGCGAGGCTCCCTCGGCCGCGCTGATGATCGGCGACACGCCCTCCGACCTGGAGGCCGCACGGAAGGCCGGTGTCCCCTTTCTCGGCTACGCGCGCAACGGCGTCAAGGAGAAACTGCTGCGCGACGCCGGTGCCACGGAAGTCGTCGGCTCGTTGGAGACGGTCCTGAAGGCGGTCCGGGGTCAGGCCTGAGTCATCAGGAGTGCCAGCACCACCCCGGCCCCCACGGCCAGCCCACTGTGGCGTGCGCGTATCCCCACACCGATCAGGAAGAGCCGCTTCCCTACCCCGGGTCAAGGACGACAAGGACGACCCGCGGATGCGGGCGCGTCTGAACGCCATCACGGACCAACACACGGTCTCCCTCCAGGGCGTGCCGGCGGAGCTGGTGACAGAGGGCCTGGTGCCCTCTGTCGACGTCCAGATCCACCACGTACCGCTGACACCGGCGTTCAAGCTGTATCTCTTCAACGGCGTCGAGGCGCTCCATGGCCCGTACGAGGTGCAGGAGCGCAAGCTGGACCTGGGCGACGGCGAGAAGGTGACCGCCCTGGATGTCCTCGGCCTCGGCGCCACGCTCACCCAGCATGTGAGGGACGCGAATCCGGAATCGCCGGGATCGGTCTTCGTGGACAGCATGCAAGCGTGGTTCGGTTCGGTCTGGCGCTTTCTCAGTGAGGAGAACCGTCCTGTGCGCTAGCATGCCCGCACCGCAAGAGCAATGGCTTCAGCGCATCCCTATGGCAGGACGAACCGGCCCGCCGCCATGGTCCTCTGCGGACGACCGGCACACCACCCGATGTGCCCACTCGCCCGTGGCTCAAGTCGTGCGGACGTCCCCGGACATCTAGCGTTCGGCTTGTCCATCCATCCTGTGAACGATCCCCCGGAGTGGCCAGTGGGCGCACCTCCTCGTCCTCGTACCGCCCTCGGGGAGCGCCCACCCGACGCCGCCGTCGTGGAGTTCGTGGCATACGCCGAGACACACGGGCAGATGATCAGTGGCCATCACAACCGGAACTACCTGGTGCCGCTGACGAGGAAGGTGGCGTCCCTGCTGGGCCGCGAGGCCGGTACACCGGTCACCGTCCGGGTCAGGCGCCGCGACGCGCTGCCTGTGGTGATCAGGACCTGGGAGGACGAGGCGCGGATCCTGGGGGCCATCCGAGGGGTCCTGCCGCATGTTCCGGAGTGTCTGGCCCAGGGGAACGGCTACGCGATCCACAGCTTCGTGGAGGGTGTGCCGCTCTCCAGCGTCTGCGGAAACGACAAGCCTGTCGACGCGCTGCTGATAGGAGAACTGGCCCGGCTGCTCGCGCGGACTGCCCAGGTGCGGCGCGGGGCACTGCCGCCGCTGCCGGCGCACTGGCCCGGCAACGACACGGACAGCCAGGCCTTTCTCCAGCGCCTCGTCCACCTCGCGGACCGGCAGATCCGGCAGCCCAATTGGACTGCCTTCGGTGGTCTGTTCAAGGCCCTCGGTATCCCGGAGGACGCCCTGATCCGGCTGGGGGAGCGGGTGCCGGCCATGGCGCGGCGACCCTACGGCCTGCTCCATGGGGACCTCCACCGCGACAACCTGATCGTGTCGTACGCCGGGGATCCGCCTCTTATCTGCGTCGACTGGGAACTGGCCACCTACGGCGACCCCCTGCACGACCTCGCGACCCATCTCGTACGCATGCGGTACCCGACCTTCCAGCTGCCCGAGGTGATCGAGGCGTGGGCCGGGGCCATGGGGGCGGTCCGCCCGGCGGCCGTGCACGGCCTGGCCAAGGACCTGCGCCACTACGTTGACTTCGAACGCGCTCAATCCGTCTACCCGGACGTGATGCGAGCCGTGAGCGGGCTGGAAGGAACGTTCGACCAGAAGAGCCTGGACGATGCGACAGCGGCGGTGCACCAGGCTCTGACGGCGGCGGCTCAGCCACTGGGGCTCGTCAATCCGCCGGGCGTCTCCGAGATCGAATCGGTCCTCTCCCGGTGGCGAGCCTCCCGCCGGGGGCGTGGGCGTCCGCCGACAGCCTTCCGCTGGGAGCCGGACGAGCGGGTGCCGGAGCGGCCCGACTTTCCTCGCGAGGCCGCGGCCGAGGCCCTGCGGCAGGAGGGCGCGGCCCCGGCCGTCCGGGTGTTCAAGGGCACCGCGCACCTCAACTCCGTCGTCCTGGTGGACGGTGTCGACTTCCCCGTGGTGGTGCGTCGCAAGGTGGCGAACGTGTGCCCGCGGGAGCCCCGGTACCTCAGCGAGCACGCCGTGCTGGCGGCCATCGAGGAGTCCGGGGTCCGGATGGCGGCCCCGAAGGCCCTCGTGCTCGGCCGGGACCACCAAGGGGATCCCTTCACCATCCACACCTATGTCGGATCGCACGACATCGACGAACCGCCCCGGCACCCCGTGGACGGCCTCCTGCCGCACGAGGGGGACGGGCTCGTCGACCAACTCTGCGAGCTGACCAAGGTGGACTACAAGCGGGTCGACCCGCTGGCCGGCGAGGGAGGATTCCACGCCTGGCTGTGCGAATCGCTCGTCATGCTGGTCCGAGACCTGCCGAAGGAACTGCAGCGGCTCGCCAGGGAACTGGGGCTGCCCGAGGCCTCCCGCCTCCGCGAGATTCTCGCCCGCAACCAGGTGACCCCACGGAGTCCCGCGCTGCTGCACGGTGACCTGAACCCGTGGAACCTCGTACGCCGCCGTGACGAACTGGCACTGACGATCATCGACTGGGAGATGGCGCTGGTCGGTGATCCCCTGTACGACCTGGTCCGGCACATGCATCTCACCCGGACCCGACCGGAGATCCGGGACCGCATGTTCCGCCGCTGGGAGAAGCGACTGCCGGCCCAGTACACCTGTGACTGGCGCAAGGACTGGCGGGTCTACCGGTGGATCGAGATCGCGCGGTCGGCGTACGTGGATCTGGACCGCCTGGTGACCGGCGACGGCCTTCACGCCCCGAACGTTCGCCGTGCGGTCGACTCCTATGCCATGACCCTGAAGGCGGCAACTGGTTCGCTCGGTCTGCCGCAGGCCAACCCCCTTCTCGTGAGCGCACTGACCGGACCGGGACGACGCGGATCTCCAGGTGCCGGCCCGTAGGGTCGCGGCGCGGGCCGCACCGGATGGGGCGGGCGCCTCCCGGGGCTTCCCGGAGACGCCCGCCGCAGGCTTTCGTCAGGCGTCGAGCAGCGGGATCAGGTGCTCCTCCTCGTAGGTCAGATGCGCCTCCAGTTCCCTCGTGAGGCGCTCCACCTCCGAGCGGGCGATGGCCGGGTCCCCCGTCCCGATCGCCGTGCGCAGGTCCTCCACCAGGGCGGCGATGCGTTCGTGTTCCTCGCGCAGGCGGGCGACGGTGGCGGTGTCGTCGGACATGCTTCTCGGTGCTCTCTTCTCTCTCGGTCGTGCTCGTCACTGGTGATCGGTGGACGAACGCGCGTGAACGCGCGGAGAGAGAGCGGCGGACTCCTGGTCCGCCTCAGCCTCATTCAGAGGCCGGGCACCAGACGCGAACGCGGCACTCGGCCGCAAACCCGGCAGTCATGAGGCTCACAGTAGCCTGGGGGCGATGCTTCTCTTCCTGGACATCGACGGGACTCTCCTCCCCTTCGGGGCCGCGCATCCGTATCCGGCGTACGGGACATCGCTCGGACGGGACGCCGGGAACCCGCTGCTGAGCAGGGTCGATCCGGCGCTCGGCCCCCGATTGCGGGCCCTGGGCTGTGAGTTGGTGTGGGCCACCACCTGGCTGGACGACGCGAACGGACTCATGGCGCCGTGGCTCGGCCTGCCCTCGCTGCCGGCCGTCGACTGGCCGGAGGAGGCCGGGAGACCAGGCCCGCTGCACTGGAAGACCCGGACGCTCGTGGCCTGGGCGGCGGGCCGCCCCTTCGTGTGGCTCGACGACGAGATCAGGGGGTACGACCGCGTCTGGGTGAGCGCCCATCACCCTGGGCGGGCCCTCCTGCATCGCGTGAACCACCGGGTGGGGCTCACGGACGCGGACTTCGCCGTGGTGGAGGGGTGGGTGGGCGCGGGGTGAGGTACTCGGGGGCATGAGGTGCGCTCAGCTCCGGCCCGGCAGCTCCGTGACCCGCGTGAACGCGTCCGTCCCGATGCCGATGCCGATGCCGATGGCGTGGCGGCCGGGCCCTCCGCCGCGTGCATCACGCTCGCCAGGTGGACCGGCGTCGGCTCCCCGCCTGCGCCCCCTGCGATGTCACGTGCCCTTGTCCGCGTCCCGGGCCGCCCGCTCCAGCCGGCCGCGGTACTCCTCCCACCGCGCCGCGTCGTCCGTCGGGATGCTGGTGTTGCCCTTCTGCATCCCGACCGCCCCGTCGACGAGCTCGCGGATGATGTCGGCGTGCCCGGCGTGCCGCTGCGTGTCGGCGATCACGCGGACGACCGCGTGATGCAACGTCACCTCGTCCTCGCCGTCGGGCCACCAGGGCACCCTGCCGACGGTCTCCAGCGCCAGCGCGTCGATCGTCGCGTCCGCGTGTGCCCACGCCCGGCGGTAGAGGTCCACCACGAACGCGCGGGACTCCTCGGCCGTGGCCCACATGTCGGCGTTGAACCCGGCTCCCTCGTCGAGCCAGGGCAGCGGCTCGCCGGAGGGCCGCCCGAAGGTCTCGCCGAGATAGCCCAACTCGACGCTCGCCACGTGTTTCACGAGCCCCAGGAGGTTGGTACCCGTCGGCGTGAGCGGACGGCGGACGTCGTACTCGGAGAGCCCCTCCAGCTTCCACAGCAGGGCGTCGCGGGCGGACTGCAGAGAGAAGTGGAGATCGGTTTTCGCATCGGTCGCGGTCATGGCGGCCAGTCTGCCGCGTGGGGCGCCCGGGGCGCCCGGTGCTGCCGTACGAGTGGCATGGCGCACTATTGCAAGCGGGATGCTTGCAATAGTTAGCGCGGCGCGGCATGGTGAAGGCATGGCATCGCTCAACGTCGGCAATCTCGGTGAGTATCTGCGCGAACAGCGGCGCAACGCGCAGCTGTCGCTCAGGCAGCTCGCCGACGCCGCCGGGGTGTCCAATCCGTATCTGAGCCAGATCGAGCGCGGGCTGCGCAAGCCGAGCGCGGAGGTCCTTCAGCAGGTCGCCAAGGCGCTGCGGATCTCCGCCGAGACGCTGTACGTGCGGGCCGGCATCCTCGACGCCGAGCGGGACCGGGACGAGGTGGAGACGCGCGCCGTCATCCTCGCCGATCCCACGCTGAACGAGGGGCAGAAGCAGGTGCTGCTCCAGGTCTACGAGTCGTTCCGCAAGGAGAACGGCTTCGAGGCCGGCAAGGCGGGCGCGGCACAGCACGGTGACCTGACCGACGACGGTGACGGCGGCCGCGGCAGCGGGAGCGGCGGTGGTCGCGACACCCACGACGACAGCGGTCCCAGCGGTCCCCGTGATCGCAGCGGCACAGGACACGGCGACGGCAGCAGCGGCAGTGGCGACAGCGCCGTACGCGACACCCGTGCCGCCGACGGCACCGACGCCGACCCGCAGGGGCGATCCGCCGGCTGAGCCGGGCGGACGCCGCGGAGCCCCCGAACCCTCACAGAAAGCCACCGGGAGGACCAGCACCATGGCCATCAGCGAAGACCTGCGTAAGACCCTCACCGACCCGCGGCCGCTGTACTTCGCCGCAGGCACCGCCGACCTCGCCCTCCAGCAGGCCAAGAAGGTGCCCAGCCTGGTCGACCAGCTGCGCAGCGAGGCGCCGGCCCGTATCGAGGCCGTACGCAACACCGACCCCAAGGCCGTCCAGGAGAAGGCCACCGCCCGCGTCAAGGAGACGCAGGAGAACGTCCAGATCCGGGTCAACGAACTTCTCGGTTCCCTCGACTCCGACCTCAAGAAGCTGGGCGAGTCCGCCCAGGACCTCGCGCTCCGCGGTGTCGGCATGGCCGCGGAGTACGCCGTGAAGGCCCGTGAGACCTACGAGAAGGTCGCCGAGCACGGTGAGCAGGCCGTGCGGACCTGGCGGGGCGAGGCCGCCGAGGAGATCGAGGAGCTGGCGATCGCCGTCGAGCCGGAGAGCAAGCCGGCCGAGGCCAAGCCCGCCACGGGTACGGCCAAGCCGGCCGCGGCTCCGGCCGAGGCCACCGCCGCTAAGAAGCCCGTCGCGAAGAAGGCGCCGGCCGCTCGCAAGGCCACCCCGGCGAAGAAGACGACGCCGTCGGGCAAGTGACACGGCGCGCACGGCGTCCGCCGGTCACTCCGGGTGCGGTCACTCCCGGTGCGATCGTTCCGGCTGAGGTGACTCCGTGTGACACGGACGGGTGAGAGATGACGGGTCGGGCACTCTTGGGGTGCCCGGCCCGTTCTTTCGGGTAGCGGCCGGACGGTTGCGGGTACGGTGGCCGCGTAGGGACTGGCCGATACGGGTGGTGGACGTTGTGCTGATGCAGGGATTCTCCGGGTTCATGTGGCTGCTGAGCATGGCCCTGATCCTTTTCAGCGGTTTCGCGATGATCGATGCCGCCATCCGTCGCGAGGACGCCTACCGCGCTGCCGACAAGCAGACCAAGCCCTTCTGGCTGATCATCCTCGGGCTCGCCTTCGTGGTGAACCTGATCTTCAACATCCTGTCGTTCCTGCCGATCATCGGCCTCATCGCGACGATCGTGTACATGGTCGACGTCCGCCCGGCCCTGCGCGGCCTCCCGGGTGGTGGCCGCGCCCGCCGCGGTTCGAGCAGCGACGGCCCGTACGGCCCGTACAACGGCGGTCGCTGACCGGGGCCTGCGGACACGCGGCCGCGGGGACCACTGGAACACGGCCCCGCGTGACACGGGCCGGGGGACGGGCGGACGTGCGCCGGGCGACCCGGGCCGTGGACGGCCGAAGCCCGTACCTCGCACGTCGGTGTGGTCCTGCCCGCACGGAGCGGGACCTCGCCCGCGCGTGGACGCGGGTGGCAGGGTCGGACGCGGGCCCCGGGGGTGACGTGGCCGTACCCGCACCGCGTGGCCCGAGGAGCGTGGCGCGGGCTGTCGACGGCCGAAGCCCGTGCCTCGCACGTCGGCGTGGTCCTGCCCGCACGGAGCGGGGCCTCGCCCGCGCGTGACGCGGGTCGCAGGGTCGGACGCGGGCCCCGGGGGCGACGTGGCCGTACCCGCACCGCGTGGCCCGAGGAGCGTGGCGCGGGCTGTCGACGGCCGAAGCGTCCGGGCTTCGGACCAGGCTTCGGACCAGGCTTCGGACCAGG